>JAHDIA010000363.1 GCA_020631035.1 Chitinophagales bacterium
AAAAAAGAAAATTCTGTTTTAATTGAGATTGATAAAAATGTCAAAATTAGAGTGGCAACCAATGCCATTTCTCTCGATTTGACCAATTCGGCCCTGGCTACCAAATAATACGCTATATATAATGGTATGATTTTTTTTCAGAAGATATTGCGCACGTCGAGTATCTCTGACCGCCCACTATTTTTGGCTTGTTTGGCATTGGCTTGCTTTCTTTGGTTGTTCAATGCTCTATCCAAAAAATACAATCTGGTGGTTCCTGTCCAAGTATTGTACAACAATCTCCCTGGCAATCAAATTCCCACTACTCCCATAGAAAACAATCTAGAACTTAACTTATATGGCGAAGGCTTTGATTTGCTTAGATATGGTGTTTCCAAAAGCCTTCAACCCATTTATATAGATTTTGGGAACTTAGATGGTCAAAAAGCCATTCCTACTTCCAGTTTTCTTCCTCAATTGGAAAATCAATTCCGCAAACTTGAAATATTGGAGATCTATCCCAAAGTCATTCCTGTTCAACTAGAGGAAGCCAGTAGCAAAATGGTTCCTGTAAAACTCAATACCAACATCGGTTTTGCTCCTTCCTACTTTCAATTGGATTCCATCAAACTGAATCCATCCAAAATATTGGTCAGTGGACCTAAATCAGTTGTAGACTCTATCAACGTTTGGCCTAGCCAACAACTGTCCCTTGAAAACATTCAAAACAGCCAAACTGGCTCCATATTACTTGAAAAACCCAACAGCTTTAATTTGACCATCGAACCTGAATTGCTCGGTTATGAGATAATGGTGGATCAATGGACAGAGAAAAGTTTTGAACTCAATATTACAACTGTCAACCTAAAAGACAGTCTGCAAGTATTTTTGTATCCTCAAAAAGCTCAACTCAGTATCCAAATCCCCCTAAGTGAATACGAAGCTTTTACCGATGCTTTCTTTGAATTAAAGGCAGATTTCACCAATATTGACCTCAAATCTAAATCAAAAGTACCTGTGGAAATGGTCAGCAAGCATCCCAAAAACATCAGAAATCCGCAAATCAAACCCGAAAAGGTGGAGTTTTTAATCTACAAATAGGCTCTTTTAATGTGATAAAACCCTTAAAGTTTCGCATTTATCTCTTTTCAATTAGGTGTCAAAAATGATGTTTACTATATTTGGGCTTTCTATTAAAAAGTATTTCGGAACAATTGCTATAAATTGTTGAAATACGCATAAAATTCTATGCATTGAAAATCTCCAATGAAATAAAAGTGGCAGTCTTAGTTATCGTGGCTGCACTCTTGCTATATTACGGATACAACTTTATCAAAGGAAGCAATGTCTTTTCCTCTGAAAATACCTACTACATTAAGTATGACAATGTCAATGGCTTGATTCCTGGCAATCAGGTAATGCTCAATGGCTTAAAAGTTGGTATGGTACAAGATTGTGAATTCATTCAAGATGGAAGCAACCAAATATTGGTTTCTATTAATGTGAATGGTGATATAAAGATACCCAAAGCTGTTGTTGCCAAGATTGAAGCAGCCGACTTATTGGGTGATATGGAAATCAATTTGGACTACAGCCAAGTGACCGCAAGCGACTTTCAAAACAATCTTGCACAGAGTGGAGAAGAGCTAAATGGTACATTGGTATTGAGTATGATGGAATCTATGTCTAGTGAGGTAGCGCCCATTACCGATAAGGTCAATTCTTTGATGGGATCGGCAGATTCCTTGGTACAGGTACTCAACCAAATCATTGCTGGGGGACAAATCGAAAACATTCTACAAACCACTGACCAAATGACCAAGGTTTTGCACAAAACCAGCACCTCTGTCAACAATTTGATGGCTAGTCAAAGCAAATCTTTAAAAGGCATTATTGGCAATACCGAAAGGCTCACTCAAAGCCTGACAACTTCTACCCAACAATTGGATGGTATTCTTCAAAATGCAACGACTTTCTCTAGTGATTTAACTGATTTTTCTGGTGAACTCAAAAAATCAGATATTGGTGGAATGAGTAGTAAATTGGAAGCAACCATCGACAATGCCAACCAAAGTCTAAGCAATCTTAATGCTACCCTAGCACAAGTCAACAACGGAGATGGGACGGTTACCCAATTGTTGAAAGACCGCAAACTCTACGACAATATGGAAAAAACCCTCTACGACTTGGACCAACTCTTCCTCGACTTAAAAGAAAATCCCAAAAGATATGTCTCTTTCTCTCTAATCGAACGCAAAGACAAGTCTAAGAAAAAAGACAAGAAGGAGAAAAAGGAGAAAAATTAACATCCATACAACGCTTTGGGGCTTAGACTCGTTTTTGTTTTAGGTTGATTGGGATATATTTAACTCAATTACATAATTACTCAATCAACACTACCTGCAAACCACTAGGAATTTATAATTCACAACTCATAACTCACAATTAATAATGAAGCGTCGGATGAGCGGGGGGATGAAACTTGGTGCGCAGTATGAAACATGCGTTGGTTAACCAGAGTGAACGAAGCCTAGTACCAATGACGTTGCAACAAACTCATAAAGAAAGACTTTTTAAATGAGCAGATTTTTTTCGTTTTGTATACTCATCGGAATTGCTACAGTGAGTCTTTTGTTGCTGAGTGAATTGTCTGCTTATGCCCAAATTGAGGAAGAGACAGATACCAGCCAAACCATTATTGACATCATCAACGCCAACCAACTCAAGGCGATTGACAACGACTCTCTGAATTTGAAACGATTGATTGGAGAAGTGGCGTTGCAACAAGATGAGGTGATTTTTAAGTGTGATAGTGCCTATTTGTTTGAAGACAAAAATGACATTGAAGCCTTTGGGAATGTACACATTCAACAGGGCGATTCCATAGACATTTATGCGGATTTGTTGCGCTATGATGGAGAAAATCGCATTGCTCGATTGTATCAAAATGTTGAATTAAGTGATAAAAAAACGGTCATTACTTCTGATACCTTGTATTACTACCTCAATGAAAAAAGAGCCATCCTGTTTGGCGAGGTCCACATTACCGACAATAAGGTTGATATTTACTCTGATTCCCTAGAGTATTTTTCACAAAGCAAGGAAGCTTTTTTATACGACAATGTACACCTAGAAGATGGCGATATGACATTGGATGCCGATAAAATGAATTATGATTTTATTGATGATGTCGGAACTTATGAAGGCAATGGTTTGATGCAAAACAAAGAGACCACTCTCAAAAGCGAAAGGGGTTGGTATTACCACCAAACGAAGGATGTACAATTTGAGGATAGTGTGTATGTCAAAGGACCAAAGTATGAACTAAGCACCGACCGTTTGGACTACAATACCCAAACCGAAATTGCCCATTTTAAAGGCAATACCACCATTGTCAATGAGGGGAATGTCATCAATTGTGATGCGGGAACCTATGACCAAAAGCGAGATGTAATCAGCATTCACGGAGAATCTACGCTTAACAATGATCCACAATTTTTACAAGCAGACAGTCTATTTTTTGAGCAAAAATCGGGCAAGGGTTTTGCTTTTGGCAATGTGTATTGGACCGATACCTCCCAAAATTTAAGCGTCGATTGTGACTATATGGAATATGAAGAAGAAAATTCGTACATACTCGCAACAGGTAATTTACTGTACAAACAAAAAATAGAAGACGATACCTTGTATTTGATAGCAGATACTTTGCGTTCCTGGCATAAGTCAGACAATCGTAAATTACTAGCAAAGGACAGTCTGGATACTTCAAACGACACTAGCTTGGTGGCAAAGGACAATCTGGATACTTTAAATGATAGTAGCTTATTATCCAGAGACAATCTGGATACAGAAACACCCAAAGATTCTACCCAATTGGTCAATCCGCAACGCTCTGCTGCTCAAGACAGTGCCAATGCCTTTGTAGCTTACCACAATGTCGCCTTCTACAAAAGCGATTTTCAGGGCCTTTGCGATTCTTTGGTCTATGGTTTGCAAGATTCCTCTTTTGAATTTTTTCAGGACCCCATCATTTGGTTCGACAACCAACAATTGGTCGCCGATTCGATTTATTTGCAAACACAAAACAACGATCCACAAAAATTTGTCCTCAAGCAAAACGCACTCATTGCGAGCGAAGAACAAGCAGGCATTTACAATCAATTAAAAGGCGACACCATTATTGGTACGTTTAAGAAAAGTAAGTTGCATCGAATGTTTGCCAAACAAAATGCCGAGAGTATTTATTTTGCCAAAAACGAAGATGAAGCTTTTTATGGCATCAATCAAAGCCAGTCGGACCGCATTCGTATTTTGTTTGAAGAAGAAGAAATCAAGTTTTTGAAATTATACGAAAATCCTTCAGCAACTTTTCATCCCATCAAAAAAGTCGATCCTTACAGTTTTCAATTGTCGGGTTTTGAATGGAAAATTAAAGAACGTCCCCAAAGTGTGGAAAGTTTGTATGTTTTGCTCGAAGAACAGGCAGCCGCAGCCACTAAGGCGGCACTCGACAGTACAGTTCAAGACAGCACTGTTCTCGATATGGATACCACCATTCAAGAGACAAACAATGCCAATGTATTGGAACGAAAAAACAAAGAAGATTCAAAAGAATCAAAAGACACCCAAGAAGACACTGATAAAGAACAAACTAAAGCTGAAAAAAAGGAAGCCAGAAAACAAAAGCGGGAAGAGAAAAAAGCAGAAAAAGAACAAAAAAGAAATGGAGCATCAATTAGGGACAGAGGACGTAAAAACGATCCATAATCCGCAATTGATGCTCCAGTCTTAAAGAGTACCAACCACCTACTCTGTACTACTATTCCTTGAGAGTTGGCATATTGCCGTTTGGGTTAAATGCAGGCTTGAAGATGATCGCCAAAACTCCCAGTAAAAACAAAAAGTTTTAATTGTTGGAATACAAGCATTACTTACAAACTCATTGTATTTGCTTAGTATTCGTCATTGAAAAAACGAAAGGTTTACCACATAGTAAAAAATTTTTCTAAGTAATTTTGGTACTATTATCAAATATAATATTTTTTAAACATTCATTCAAGTATTAATATACATTTTTTGCCAAGTATATCCATCATTTCATTAGACATACCCTACCCGCCCAATTATGGCGGTGCAATAGATATATACTATAAAATAAAAGCACTAGACAATGCTAACACACAGCTAAAACTATATTGCTTTTATTCTCATAGAGAAAAGCATGCAGAATTACAAAAATATGATACAAACTATTATGCTCGGCGACTAGGATTAAGCGGTTTACACCCCAAATATCCCTACATAGTTTATACTAGATACAGTGAAGAATTAATGAAAAACTTGGCACAGTCCCCCAACACCATTTTGTTTGAGGGCCTTCATTCGTGTTACCTTTTAGACAACCCTAAACTCTTGGGTAACAAAAAAATAGTCCGTTTACACAATGTTGAATGGGAATACTACCAACATTTGTCATTAAATGAACAGTCGTGGTGGAAAAAGCTCTATTTTAAAAGAGAATCTAAGCTCCTCAAACAATTTGAAAAAAAACTTTCCCACGCCGATCTACTTTTGCCCATTTCGCACAAAGACTACAACTACTACCATCAATTATTTCCCGACAAAACCCAATACCTTCCCGTTTTTCACCCTCACAATCAAATTGTTTCTTTAAAAGGGAAAGGCGATTACATTTTGTATCATGGCAATTTAGAAGTCAACGAAAACACCAAAGCCGTTCATTTTTTACTAGACAAGGTTCAAGCACTTTGCGCTCAATTTAAATGGATTGTTGCAGGTAAAAATCCCAGCGAAAATTTGCAAAAAAAATGCCAAGAACAAGGGGTCAAACTCATTGCCAACCCCACTCATGAACAAATGCAATCCCTTATTCAAAATGCCCATATCAATGTACTGCCCACCTTTCAAGATACGGGTATCAAGCTCAAATTGCTCAATGCCTTATTTGCAGGTCGCCACTGTTTGGTCAACTCTAAGATGGTGGCACAAACCAATTTGGAATCGCTCTGTACCATTGTCGAACAGCCCCAAGCGTTTGTCAAAGTAATTGAACAATTAATGGAGCAGCCAATTAAGGAAATAGATTTAAACAAGCGGCAAAACATTTTGGAACAGGAATATTCTAACCATAAAAATGCAGCGCAATTGCTTGGGTGGATTAATGATTTGGAAAGCTCTCAATAAATTGATTTGGACGGAATATTGTGGGCTTCGTTTGCAAGTATTCTCCCCGCTTTCCGCTGCAAGTTGTAGATGTCCTCGATGTATCGGGACGTCTCTACAAGCTTTCCGCTGCAATCGGGCGTAGATTATCTTATTCAGTCCTTCGTCGAAACTCTTTTTATTTTAGATGATTCAAATGTTTGACGATCTTATACCAATTAGAAAGTGCTTTTCTTTTTCTAAAAATAATGAGCCATTAAATATATATCTTTTCTTTTTGTATTTTAGTACTCTGTAATTTAAATAAATTGATGTTTTGGCTAATGAATTTTTGTTCT
>JAHDIA010000364.1 GCA_020631035.1 Chitinophagales bacterium
CCAGCATTGGCAATAAATACATCTACAGCCCCAAATTCTTTCACACAAACATCAACCGTCGCTTGTTGAGAGTCAAAACTTCTAACATCAGCTACTTGTCCCATTGCCTTGCCCTTGCCAATTTTGTTAAGCGCATCCACACTTTCGTTGAGCGTCGACTCAGTCCGTCCTGTAATCAAGACATTCATTTCTTCATTGAGCATAGACTCAGCAATGCCATAACCAATACCTTTGGTGCCACCTGTAATGATGGCAGTCTTTCCTTTTAAATTTTGCATATTTATTGTTTGTATTTAAATTTAATAATTAATGTCAATTTTTCTTTTTTGAAGCAAATGTTGCATCCTTCGTCGCTATTTATGTCCCCGCTATCCGTTACTACTCCTCGCTTCAGTTTGACAGATATACTGAGCGAAAACCAAAACAAAAGTCTGAGCCTAAGGTGATCGAGTTTGTCGAAGCCTCGCTGTGGGGTATCCACTACTATCGGGGCTAGGCTAAAATATTCACTCGCTTTGCAGAACTCAAATTAAAACGGATTAAAAATAGATTTCTCTTTTTTATCATTAGGTAAATAATTACTCACCGCCTCATTGATTGTAGTCATTAAATTAGACAACAATCTTTTTTTGATATAGTTTTTATGGGTCACAATGCCAATGCTACGAGAAGGAACAGGCTCCAACAAATTGTAAATACAAGCCTCATCAATTTGAATATTGTGTGCCAATGCCAAACGAGGCAGCAAAGTAATGCCCTGGTTCATCTTAACCATTTCTATGAGCGTAAAAATAGTCCCACAATTATAGGTCAAATTCCCATTGATTTTCTTTTGATGTCTCAATTCACATATTTTCCGAATTTGGTTGCGCATACAATGCCCTTCTTCCATCAACCATAATCTTTCAAAATCTATGTCAGATACTTTGTATTGAGATGCTTTCATTTTATTCCCACAATCATAGATTAAAAATTCTTCTTCGTACAAAGGATACTCAATCAATTCTTTATTGTCCAAAGGTAGGGCAACTATGCCAATATCAACATTTCCCGCTATGATTTCTTCGACAATATTTTCAGTGGTCAATTCGTGAATGATAAAATTTACTCTAGGATAAGCATTGGAGAGCTTGTTCAAAATAAGCGGATAGAGGTAAGGGGCGACTGTCGGAATACAAGCAATACTCAAATTACCTATTTCATATCTTTTGATCTCATTAATCATTTCATCCAGTAATTGGAACTCTCTATAAATACTGCTCAAGGATTTTATAATTTTTTCTCCTTGAACAGTGATGCTAATAGGTCTTGTTTTTCTATTAAAGAGTACCACACCATTTTCTTGCTCAAACTTTGCCACCATTGCACTCAAAGTAGACTGTGTAACAAAACAGGCTTTAGCCGCTTTACCAAAGTTCTTTAATTTGGCCAATGTTAGAATGTATTCAATTTGACTCCTTGTCATCGCTTTTTTCGATAAATGTATAGAAATATTCGTTTTTATCTATAATGTTATCATGTTAATTTTGCATTATATTTAATAAGGTATTATAATTGACATTACATAACTGAAAACCAACATACTTTTAGCTTAAAATCATTAAATCATATTATTATGGATCCAAAAAACGAAAACCATTCAAAAACCAGTTACAACGTAAATGGGGAAAGCAAATGCCCATTTTCTAGTGGTATCTTAAAGAAAAGTGCAGGTGGAGGTACAGCTAATAGGGATTGGTGGCCCAATCAGCTGAATCTGAGCATCCTTCGCCAAAACTCTGCCCTTTCCAATCCAATGGGCAAAGATTTTAACTATACTGAAGAATTTTTAAGTCTTGATTTGGACGCTCTAAAAAAAGACATCTTTGATTTAATGACCGACTCTCAAGATTGGTGGCCAGCCGATTATGGGCATTATGGTCCTTTCTTTATCCGTATGGCGTGGCATAGTGCAGGTACCTACAGAATCGCCGATGGTAGAGGCGGAGGTGGAGCAGGAACCCAACGTTTTGCTCCATTGAACAGTTGGCCAGACAATGCCAATTTAGACAAAGCTCGTTTGTTGCTTTGGCCAATCAAACAAAAATATGGTCACAAGATTTCTTGGGCTGATTTAATGATTTTAGCAGGTAACTGCGCCCTTGAATCTATGGGCTTTCAAACTTTTGGATTTGCAGGAGGACGTGAGGACGTTTGGGAACCAGAAGAGGATGTTTACTGGGGAGCAGAAACAGAATGGTTGGGTGACAAGCGTTACTCTGGTGATAGAGAATTGGAAAATCCACTTGCTGCGGTACAAATGGGATTAATCTATGTAAACCCAGAAGGTCCCAATGGCAATCCTGATCCTTTGGCAGCAGCTAAAGACATTCGTGAGACCTTTGGTAGAATGGCGATGAATGATGAAGAAACAGTTGCACTCATCGCAGGAGGACATACTTTTGGTAAAACACACGGAGCGGCAAACCCAGATGAGCACGTTGGTAGAGAACCAGCAGGAGCCACTATTGAAGAACAAAGTTGTGGATGGGCAAATACTTTTGGTAGTGGAAATGCAGGCGATACCATTACAAGTGGTCTTGAAGGAGCTTGGACAACGACTCCTACCAAATGGAGCAACAACTTCTTTGAAAATCTATTTGGTTACGAATGGGAATTGACCAAGAGTCCAGCAGGTGCCCACCAATGGACTCCCAAAGGAGGGGCTGGTGCTGGTTTGGTACCAGATGCACACGACTCAAGCAAAACCCACGCGCCTATGATGTTGACAACAGATTTGGCACTTAGAATGGACCCAATCTATGAACCAATTTCAAGACGTTTCCACGAAAATCCTGAAGAGTTTGCAGATGCTTTTGCAAGAGCGTGGTTCAAATTGACGCACCGTGATATGGGACCAAAAGTTCGCTACCTTGGAGCAGAGGTTCCAGCAGAAGACCTCATTTGGCAAGATCCTATACCAGCAGCCAAAGAAACGATCGGTGAAGGAGATATTGCGGCATTGAAAGGCAAAATCGCAGATTCTGGTTTGAGTGTTTCTCAATTGGTTTCTACTGCTTGGGCATCGGCTGCTACTTTCCGTGCTTCTGATAAAAGAGGTGGAGCCAATGGCGCACGCATTAGATTGGCACCTCAAAAAGATTGGGCGGTAAACAATCCTGCTGAATTGGCAAAAGTATTGGAAAAACTTGAAGGCATTCAGGCAGACTTTGGGAAAGGAGTTTCTTTAGCAGACCTAATTGTATTAGGTGGATGTGTTGGTGTTGAGCAGGCAGCCAAAGCTGCTGGGGTAGAAGTGACAGTACCTTTTTCAGCTGGTAGAGGAGATGCATTGGCAGAACATACAGATGTGGACTCATTTGCCGTATTGGAGCCTGTCGCAGATGGATTTAGAAATTACCTTGGAGGTAAATACGCTGCATCAGCAGAAGAATTGTTGATAGACAAAGCTCAATTGATGACTTTGACTGTTCCCGAAATGACTGTTTTGGTCGGTGGTATGCGTGTATTGGGTGCCAATTTTGACCAATCGTCAAATGGTGTGTTTACAGACAAGCCTGGTGCATTGACCAACGACTTCTTCATCAATTTGTTGGATATGAATACAAAGTGGAAGGCGACCTCAAACGACAGTGATTTATTTGAAGGCTCTGATCGTAAGACAGGCGACTTTAAATGGACTGGTACTAGAGTAGATTTGATCTTTGGTTCAAATACTGAATTGAGAGCGATTGCGGAAGTATATGGATTTGCTGCTGCACACGAAAAGTTTGTACAAGACTTTGTAGCAGCTTGGGCGAAGGTAATGAACCTAGATAGATTTGATTTGAAATAAATGAGATAAAAATAAAGAACTTGGAAGTTCAAAGGTAGTGGCTAAGCAATTCATTTTGCAAGGCTGCTGCCTTTTTTTATTTCCTTTTTTGGTTCTTTGACAATTTGTTGAAGCGTAGGACGAGCGGGAGGACGCACCCTTGTACGCAGCCCAAAATATGCGTTGGTTAACCAGACCAATATGTAGCCATGAAAGATGTACATTGCCCAATAATGATTATTATGATGCCTGGCATTTTCAAAATGCCTCGCATCTTTTGCTTTAAAAAACAAGATAAGATGGGGGGCATCAACTTACCAAGCTATTTTCAGATGCCCGCCATCAACTCAATAACACAATCACCCAATAACTCAATCAACGAATCAACAAAGAACAGAAAACGCTAAGACAATTCACAACTCACAATTTACTCTGCCGTATCTCCACAATTACTGACTTCGAAGCAGGCGTATGACTTCGTTTTGCCACTTTGTCAATGGGGACAAGCGGATTGGCTTCGGGAAAATAAGTCGCTACACAGCCCTCTGGAATATTGTATTCGACCACCACAAAAGTACGGGCAACTCGCTCAGTTCCACCATAATAATTAAAGAGGTCTACGGTATCTCCTGGTTTCAAATTGGTACGCTCAATGTCCTTTTGGTGCATCAAAACCACCCGACGCTCATTAAAAATGCCTCGGTAGCGATCATTTAATGCATAAATTGTTGTGTTAAATTGGTCGTGGCTACGGATGGTCATCATCATATATTGATTTTCCTTCAAATGATGCCTGTTTACAGGGTTTACGGTAAAATTGGCTTTGTTGGTAACCGTTTGAAAATTGCCTTCTCTGGCACAGTTGGGTAAGTAAAATCCACCCGTTTGACGAACCCTTTTGTTGTAATCTTTAAAAGCTGGTATGGTTTTTTCTATTAATATTCTAATGTTATCATAATTTTCAACGAGATGATCCCAATCGATTTTATCATATTTTCTTAAAGTAGCCTTTGCCAACTCGGCAACAATCGCCGGCTCACTCAGCAATTTGTCCGAAGGTGGTTTGCGAGTTCCTCTAGAACTATGAACAACCCCCATCGAGTTCTCTACACTCACAAATTGTTTCCCTCCTTTTTGGTTATCGGTATCCGTACGTCCCAAACATGGCAAAATCAAAGCTGTTTGTCCATGTATCAAATGACTGCGATTGAGCTTGGTCGAAACGTGTACCGTCATTGCACAATTTTGCAAAGCTTTTGCGGTGTATTCAGTATCAGGTGTCGCAGAAATAAAATTGCCTCCCATTGCAAAAAATACTTTTCCTTTTTGTTCATACATTGCTTTGATTGCATCAACTGTATTGTGTCCGTGGTGACGTGGAGGTTCAAATCCACAAACTTCTTCAAGTTTATCCAAGAAAGCTGTCTTGGGTTTTTCCCAAATTCCCATCGTTCGATCGCCTTGTACATTGCTGTGTCCCCTTACAGGACAAGTGCCCGCCCCAGGCTTGCCAACGCTTCCTTTTAGCAACAATAAGTTGACCACTTCCCGAATGTTGTTTACACCATTTTCATGTTGAGTCAATCCCATCGCCCAACATGCAATGATTTTTTTGCGCTCAATGACCATTTGTGCCGCCTCTTTGATTTGCTCCATTGAAATGCCACATTCCTCGCTCAAATCTTCTAGCAAATAATTATCCAGTTCTGATACAAATGCATCAAATCCAGAAGTCTGGTTTTCAATAAAATCTAAATCTAAAACAGCACCTTTGTTTTTCTTTTCAGCCTCTAAAACCAATTTTGCAATGGCTTTGATGAGGGCAATGTCCCCATTTATTTTTACTTGTAAATACAAATCGGTCAAAGGCGTTCCACCACCCAATAAATCCTTTACTTTTTGTGGATGTTTGAAGGCGAGCAAACCCGTTTCCAACAAAGGATTAACGGTAATGATTTTGGCACCATTCGCTTTGGCTTTTTGCAATGCCGACAACATTCGAGGGTGATTGGTTCCTGGGTTTTGCCCAAATACAAAAATGAGTTCAGTCTGATAAAAGTCTTCTAATTTAACGGAGCCTTTGCCAATGCCCAAGGTTTCGGACAAACCCACACCACTAGATTCGTGGCACATATTGGAGCAGTCGGGTAGATTATTAGTCCCGAACATACGAACAAACAATTGATACAAAAAAGCAGCTTCATTGCTTGTTCTGCCTGAAGTATAAAAAATGGCATCGTCGGGGGAGGGTAGGGCGTTCAGTTGGTCGCCAATCAATTTAAAAGCATCGTCCCAGCTTATAGGAGTGTAGTGATTATCATTTTCATATTTGACCAATGGTTGGATCAGTCGCCCACTTTTACCCAACTCAAAGTCTGACCAATTACCTAATTCATCAATCGAATACTTGGCAAAAAAGTCGGGACCTGTTTTCTTTTTGGTTCCTTCTTCAGCTACCGCTTTCGCTCCATTTTCACAATATTCAGCAAAAAGAGATCGCTTGTCATCAGGGTCTGGCCATGCACAACCTGGACAATCAAAACCATTCTTTTGATTGAGCTTGATAAGAGCTTGCATCGCTTTTACAGTCCCCATTTCTTTGATGGCATGATCTAGAGCTACGGTTACTCCCTTGAACCCAGCAGCAAATGTAGGCGGTTCTTTAACT
>JAHDIA010000365.1 GCA_020631035.1 Chitinophagales bacterium
AGGGTCAAAAACCGTAAAAAAATAAGTAGTTGCTCCAATCTCAGTTTCATAAAACACTCATCGAAGCAGGTTGTGACGAAGCAGGTCGAGGCTGCTTGGCAGGTCCTGTCTTTGCTGCCGCAGTCATTTTGCCCAAAAACTTTAACGAACCACTGCTCAACGATTCCAAGCAAATGAGCGAAGACGACCGAGAGGCGATTCGCAAAGTCATTGAACAAAAAGCATTGGCTTGGGCAGTCTCCCGCATTCTTCCCAAAACCATCGACAAAATCAACATCCTCAATGCCTCCATTTTGGCAATGCATCGCTCCTTGGACAAACTCAAACTACGTCCAGAACTCATTCTAGTAGACGGCAATCGCTTCAAAGCGTATCCCTTTGTCCAACACCAATGCATCATCAAAGGTGACTCCAAATTTGCCTCCATTGCCGCCGCCTCTGTACTCGCCAAAACTAGCCGAGATCGTTATATGGCAAAACTCCACAAAAGATTCCCTCAATACGGCTGGGACAGCAACAAAGGGTATCCCACCGTCAAACACCGAGCTGCCATAGCCGAATATGGCGATTGCATTCACCACCGCCAATCATTCCGACTCTTAAAAGAAGAAGCAAGTTGAGTGAGTAATTCAGTAACTAGCTTTGTATAACACCAATCAACCAATCAACAAAGAACAGTAACCACATAGAAATCTTCAATTATTTTGTTGCAACGTCATTGACTTATGGCTGCGTGTACTCAGGTTAACCAACGCATACTTCATACTTCGTACAAGCGTGTATCCACCCGCTCGTCCTACGCTTCTTATGCTCCAATATTAAATCCACAAACGTAACATTAGACCTAAATCATAAAGATTGTACTCAATGCTATGTAAGTCATTGGCTTTGAATATTGAACGAAGATAATATTCATACCTAGGCTCGATTTCGAGTTGCGTATTGCCTATAAATGCCATTTGGAAACCCAATCCCAAATTTGCTGAAAGTTGATGAGGAATAACATTATCTATATGATCTCTAATATTGATTTGGCGAGAAAGGTCTATAAAATCAGGATCAGGTAAATTATCAGGGGGAGATAATGTACCATTTTCTTTATTACAAACCTCTTTAAGATGACTGTATAGATAATATTTATAGTTGACACCAAAGTTGACAAAGAAAATGGTATTTCCCCAATTACTTACATTCCATTTGCCCTGTAATGGAATGTTGAGATAATTGTGTCTAGCAATAATGTTTATTTCACAGTTTTCTGTAATGACAGAGTGGAAAGCAGTTTTGATACCAGAATTGGCAAAACCAATACCTGAGTACAAATCTAAGGTGGGAGAGATATGTAGACCCACCAACAGATTGCCTTCTAGAGAAACCAAAGGTGTTTGAAATTTGGTGATTGATGAAAGTACTCTATCAGGTGTATTGCTATTGGGAGTTCTACTAACAACCCCATTGCTTAGATTGGGAAACAATTCAACTCCCCAAAAAAGTTTGTTGTCTTGGGCAAAAGTATTGGTGCTCAATCCCAATAGGCACAACAATACACATACAATTTTTTGATTCATCATAGGTAAGAAGATTTTTTGAAAAATAAAGATTATTGGAATAATCCAGTGATAAAATCCACAAGTTAAGGAATGATAAAAAAATAACTTCCCGATTTTGACTGCGATATTTTCAGACCTACTTCGTCAAAAATACTCGCCTTAGCCCTGCTAGGACTGCGTTTTTTTCCTTGTATCTCTAAAAATCTCATTGCCAAAAACAAGGAACTTATTATTTAACCATTCCTAAACAGACCATAAATAAACAAGAGAAGATGCTTAATTATTGTATGAGCATTTACTTTTAGCATTTAGACGAAGGACCCACAGAAGCGAATCTACGCCTGATTGCAGTGGATACCCCGCAATGTAATCCCGAGAATCGGGATGAAATGAGGAGTAGAAACGAAAAGCAGGGAGACACGATGCAAACGAAGCATTTAGCGTTCCGTTCATATAAAGCAAATAAAAATGTGCTTTAAAAAGTAAGAAAAAAATGCGATTTATATCTGATAATTAGGTAGTTATAGGTTTTATTGGGTGATTGTAAAAATAAGATGTGAATAAATTT
Organism: Chitinophagales bacterium; assembly: GCA_020631035.1. Lineage (GTDB taxonomy): Bacteria > Bacteroidota > Bacteroidia > Chitinophagales > UBA2359 > JAHDGP01. Next base: position 2,119 of record JAHDIA010000365.1, read on the forward strand.
AGGGTGCATTTATATGCTTCAAATTAAAAAAAACCTTATCTTAATTTTTAGGATAAGGGAACATCCTTAACCAAAAAATCTTCACACCATAAATAGTTGAAAATTCTACCCCATTTTCAATATGGTGCATTTATTTTAACGACTATGATTGACATAGATCGTAATAGGAATATATTGTCCAAAATTTTTAATCAATACTATCATGAATAGACAAATTCAGTTTATTTACTGCTTTTTTGTACTGCTTTGTCTCACTGTTGATGCAAAAGCACAAGGGACAGATTGCAGTGACCCACTCATTGTCAATAGTTTTAGTTATTCGGCTTCGCATACTACTTGTGGATTTGGCAATAATTATGATGCCAATATTTTTGGCATTGACAATGTGGCAGATTTTTGTTACCCAGGTGGTAATTCGCCAGGAAATGAAGAACGCAATTCTTATGGAGGGGAAGATTTTGTTATTGCCTTTTCTCCACCTGCTTCGGCTTGCCATACTATCAGTATAACAACAACAACTGATTATGCAGCGATTCATGTACTTAGAGGTTGTCCTGACAATGCCAATAGTGAGTGTGTCGGGTTTGATTTTCGTTCTCCCTCAGGAGGCAATAACCCTACAGTTAATTTTGGCTCATTGGCAGGTGAAACTTATTACATTGTCATAGACAATTGGCCTAGTCCGAGTTGTATCAATTTTAATCTCAGTATCACTTCTGCAACGACTGCGGGAATTGTCAATGATTTTTGTGCTGACGCTTTGCCTTTACAAGGTTCTGGTTCTAATGTTGGAGCTAATTGTGAACCCAACGAATGGTCTCCTGATTGGCCAGATCAAAGCCCCAGTATTTGTACGGGAACCAATGTTTGGCAATCTAATGAAAATGGTGTGTGGTATACCTTTAACAACCCTATGATGCAAACAGTGAATATTGATGTAAACAACATCAGTTGTTCGGGTGGTAACAACAAATTGCAATATGGTGTTTGGACCAATTCGGGCAGTTGTGATTTAGATCAAGAAACCTTAGTCGGTTGTGCCATTGCAATTGGTAGTTCTAGTTTGATGTTGAACAATCTTCCAGCAGGCAATTATTATTTATTCGCTGATGGAGATGCAGGGAGTGGATGTACGTGGGAGTTTGATAGCAATCTGATAACAGCCTGTACAGGTACACCAGGATTTATCAGTAACTAGAAAGAGGCATTTTTTCAAAACAAAAAAAATAGACCAGTGAATAAATATATACAATTTTTATTTTATGTGCTTGTTTTCTGTTGTTGCTTTGTGGGACTACAAGGACAGACTGTAACTTGTTCAGGAGTTTTTGTAGATTCAGGAGATACCGCAGGCAATTACAGCAATAACGAAAATGGGATATTGACTTTGTGTCCAATAGATCCATCAACAGATGTCATTCAGGTAACTTTTACTTCATTTGATGTAGAGGCAGGTTTGGGAATTTGTGCCTACGACTATTTGGATGTACACAATGGTGATAGTGATACAGATCCTTTTATCGGAGGACCTTACTGTAACGACAATGTCCCAACTACTTTTACTTCTTCAGATGTTACAGGTTGTTTGACCTTTACATTTGTATCAGATGGGAGTGTTACCGAAGCGGGTTGGACAGCAGATGTTAGTTGTGTACCTATTGGTACAGGGGGACCTAATTGTGATGGAGCAACAGCTCCCGCTGATAATTGTGTAGATGCTACCCCATTGGATTTGAGTCAAGCTTTTGAAGGGAGTACTGATTGTACCTATACTGTTGATGAACCTTACAATGGATACAATACAGGTTCGCCTAATGGATGGTGTGGATCAATAGAAAACAATTCTTGGTTGGTTTTTACCGCTTCGGAATCAATGGTCGATATAAATTTTGCTGTTGCAGCAGGACCTGGTTGTGACGATGGAGTACAATATAGTTTGTGGGAAGGTACTTGTGGTAGTTTATCCTTGGTAGGAGGTGTGTGTGAAAATCCTATTAGTGTACCTAATGCTGGAACCTCAAGTACATTGAGTCTTACAGGAATGGTACCTGGTAATCAGTATTACTTGATGATTGATGGATTTGCTGGGGACTTATGTGAGTATACATTTGAGCCAGTTGAGGGAGTTGTAACCTGTGACAATGATTTATGTGCGGATGCCATAGTCTTGGCTTGTGGAGAAAGTATTACCAATGGTTTACAGTGTGCAACTGATATGGATGCCCCAGTAGATTGTGGTACAGGTGGAACTGCGAATGAAGGTATCTGGTACCAATTTACAGGTACAGGAGACGAGATTGATTTGAGTGTAAGCAATCCAGGAACCGATTTTAGTGCTAGAATTCATGTGTTTACAGGTTCTTGTGGTGCCTTGACTTGTGTTGGTAGTGGAACAGGAAACGGAACAGCTGATGTCAATTTTAATTCGGTAAATGGAACAACTTACTATATTTATGTAGATGGACAAGCAGGTGCAATTGGTATTTTTGAATTGTCGGTTACTTGTACTCCAATAGTCACAGACTGTGGAAGTTGTGCAACCCCTAATTGTTCTATTGTAGGTATTCCTACTTTTGATGATAGAAACTATCCACCTGCTTCTTGTGAAAGTCCTTTTGTGGCAGGACCTGCTACTTTTTATTCATATTATACAGTATTGACAGATGCCAATGGTGGAGTGGGTATTGTACAAACCAATTTGGTAAGCCCAGGAGGTTGTGGAGTAGCGACAAGAACTGCTGTTTTGTATCCAGTTGGAAGTTGTCCAGTAAGCCCAGTGTCTCCAACAAGTACGAATGCCAATGGTGTAGCAAGTGGGTTCAATCCCGAATGGGAAGGATTGACGCCCAATACCAATTATATTGTTAGAATAGAAACAATTGTCCCAGCGGGATGTACTTTGGAAGAAGCGTGTACACATTATTATGGTCTTCCTTGTCTAGTACCTAGTACACCCACACTTAGTTCTGGTGATATTACTCCTTGTGTAGGCTCAACAGTAACTTATACGATTAATGGAGTAGCTGATGCAACAACCTATACTTGGAATGTGACAGGTGGTTCTATCACAACAGGTCAGGGCTCGACCTCTATTACCGTTAATTGGGGGACAAGTGGAGCTGGAAACATAAGTGTTACAGCAGACAACAGTTGTGGTTCAAGTGTTGCATTGAATCAAGCCATTACCATACAAGCTTTGGATGATGTAAGTTTTACTTATCCTGCTACAGTTTGTTCGAGTGCGGCAAACCCAACTCCAATAAGTGCGCCTGCAACTGCAGGAGGAACTTGGACAGTTAACAATGGAGGAACCATTCAAAATGATGGAACCTTGGTTTTGTCCTCAACAACAATTGGACAGACATACACTGTAACCTATACAACAACAAATGAATGTGGAAATACTGCTTCACAAAGCATTACGATTCAAGATTCAGATGATACAGATTTCACCTATCCGTCATCGGTTTGTACGACTGATGCAGATCCTATGCCTTCAAGTATTCCTGCAACAAGTGGAGGTACTTGGTCGGTTAACAATGGAGCAAGCATTCAAGCCAATGGGACATTAGTGTTATCTACTACTACAGAAGGAACAACTTATACCATTACTTATGCTACAACAGGAACTTGTAGTGGCTCTTCAACACAATCGATTACTGTTCAAGATTGTGTTCCTGCTAGTAGTCCTTGTAACTGTGCATCTGGTGTCAGTTGTGATGGGGGGACATCTGATGAAACAACTATCATCAATGCTTATAACAATGAGGATGCTAGTAATCCAAGTTCTTATTGTTATGACTTATCTGGTAGTGCCATTCCTGCTACTGATGGATTGACCTATGAGTTTTGTTATGAATATACTCATGTAGGTCCAGGTTTGGAATTTGCCTTTAATAGTTTGGTGTCTTTAACAGATGTGGGTAATTGTTTAGCGAATTCTACTATTACTAGAACAGTTTATGCAACAGGAAGTTGTGGGACGGCTATAACATCAACAGGAACTGATGCCAATGGTTGGGCGGTTTATTCAGCCAATATTGGACAAAACTTTACTATATGTACCAGTGTTACTGCTGATGCAGCAACTTGCTGTGGAGAATATTTTTCGGTTTGTACTTACGCTTATCCGATTTGTACCGATCCTATACTAAGTGCGATGGGGAATGATCCTTCTCCTTGTATAGAAACGGATGGTAGTATTGATTTGACTACGACCAATGTCCCTGATGGTTTGTATACCATTGATTATGCTGGGGGGAACTTCCTCAACATTAGCATCATTGGAGGAAGTGGGACCATCAGTGGGTTGTCAGCAGGCATGTACAATGATTTACAAATTACAGTAGCAGGTTGTACTTCC
>JAHDIA010000366.1 GCA_020631035.1 Chitinophagales bacterium
ATTTTGGGAATTTCACACACTCCCAAAAACAAAAGACTAATCTTTTGAAAAAAATCAATTATTGATAATTCAAAGGAGGTGAAAAAATCAATTCTAAGACTTGCAGATTTTTCTGTGTATTTTTTCTCACAAATTTTTTAAGAATAAGTGGTCTAAATACTAGTGCATTGCCAGCACTCAATTCCTGTGACTGTCCTATTGTGTTGTGACTTAGCAATTTGATTTCTTCTTGAGTAAACATTTTTTTCTGTGATCCTGCCAAAAAATGCCACATTCCCATTTTGGGAATTTGATTGCTCAATGACAAATGAATCACCAACATCTCCTTCAAAATAGATTCAGGTAAGTTCATTAAAAAGCCTTGATCAATGACTTTTTCCAATTTCACTCCTTGATCTTTTGGCTCTTTTCCAACATAGCATTTTTTTTGTTGATGCCAGTCCAACTGTGTGGATTCTAGACGATTTAGGAAGACCAAACGCCCTTGTAAGTAGACATTTCCTGGACAAATTCTAGACAATAGATACTGTAGGTTATTATTAAACAATAAATTTTTAAAATGCGGCATACTTTCCAAGTAAGGATTGATGTCAAGAAATGGTTTTTTATATGAAAAATCCTTCAACATATGACGATCTACCGCCATCCGAATTTGATTGAACATCTTTAGAGAATACAAATGATCTAAATGAACCACTCCCTTTGCTCTTAACTTTCTGGCAACTCTTTCAGCTCCTTTTCCAGTAATCTCTGTATCGTATACATCCAAACTTTCCTTTAACCTCTTCTGAATTTTATTTCTCAAAACTACAGGAGCCAAGACCTTTATCCACTCTCCATATCCCAAAATTTCTCGCTCTAACTCATAATTCATTTGAACATTCAAAGAAATCACTACTCCCTCATTGTTCCGCTCTACCTCTCGTTGACTAGGATGTATGGGTTTGGTCAATATATAAGGGGCATTTCTATGGCTTACTTGCAACAAAACTTCTTGGGGGGATTGATTGGGATTCACAGTCACCCCTATAACATCTTTAAAATAAGCTTGACCATCAAAATTTTTGGGTAAAGGATACAAATCGTCTAACAATTCAAAGGCGACAATTCGATCCAATGCCAAGTTCAAAATACCTGCATTGTCCTCTCGCTTTCCCACTACAAACCACCGATTGTTGTATTCTTTCAACAAATAAGCGTGAAATTTAAAGACCTGTGGCATTCGAGCCTTAAACGATTTATAGCTCAATTCAATAATCTGTTGCTTCAATATGGCTTGATAAATGTCTTCTAAATAATGCAGCCCTTTCAACAATTCGTTTTTTTCAAAGTCAATAATGGGCGGTCTTTTCTCTTGTTCCGAATAAATATGCTCCTCCAACTTTTGAATCATTCCTTCCAACTTGCTAAAATGGGAAAACTCCTTAAACTGTTTCAACAAAGAAACCGCCTCCACCATTTGTTCCAAATCTTGATTGGTCAAGGGGACATTGGTAATACTATAATCGGGCTCTTCATAGGTATAATACTTTCGCTCCATCACCACTATGGGCGCATTGTAACCCAACTTATCCGAACGCATCATTTGAATGTCTCCCTGCACTGTTCGTCTACTTACTCCCTTCGCAATTCCTTCATACTCATATAAGGCATCCGAACAGGCATCAATCAAATCGTTTAGGGTCCATTTTCGGTACCGATTTTGCAAACATTTGTCAATGGTTTTGTATCGAATCAAGGCATTTCTATTTACAGGCATACTATATTCTTTAAATATTTTTTAATTTTTTGAACGGAACGTTGGGGGCTTCGTTTGCATGTGGTGTCCCCGCTTTCCATTTCTATCCCGATAGGCAGTCAGAAATTTTTTATGTTGTCCTATTCCATTCGTTTGTCAGACAATATTCGGATTTCCCCAATACCGTATCGGGATATCCATTGCAATCGGGCGTATTTTCGTACCGATTTATCGGTATCGTATTTTTTATCCTTACGCTACATCCTACGCTTTTGCACAAACGTTGCGTGGGGTAGACCTTGCATGCAAGGTCTCTACGGAATAATGGTGATTTGGACCAAACAAACAACCCAATAAACACCAAATTTTGTTAAAATTATGAAAAAAAAACCACTACGCAAAAAGATTGCGCACCTCTGTTTCATCTTTGTATCATCAAACATTCGGGGAATGAATGACAACAACATTTAATCAAATTAAAAAACAAACAAATGCGGTTCAACATTTTTAAAAAGAAAGAGAAGACTACTATTAACCACGCTGGTCAAAAGGCATATAAGATGTCTCCTGAAATGGAATTGTACACCGCAGTAGTGACCTCTACTTTGATTAAAAATTTCTATGAAACGGACACACAAAGATTGAAAAGAATCAAGACATTAATCAAAAAGGTCAATCCAAACTTTGTGGCTAAATTGGCGGTATATTGCCGTACCAAAATGTACTTGCGTAGCATTCCTGTGGTATTGGCTGTCGAATTGGCAAAAATTCATAGAGGAGATGACTTGGTTTGTAGAACAGTCAATGGCACCATTCAAAGAGCCGACGAAATCACCGAAACCTTGGCATATTACCAATGGGCGAATAAAAGAGAGGGAACAAAAAAACTAAACAAGCTCTCCAAGCAGTTGCAAAAAGGTATCGCTCAATCCTTCAATAAGTTCGATGAATACCAATTTGCCAAATACAACAGAAAAACAGCCATTACGCTAAAAGATGCTTTATTCTTGGTACACCCCAAAGCAAAAGATGAGCAACAACAAACGTTATTTGATAAGATTGTTCAGGGGGATTTGCAAACGCCTTATACTTGGGAAGTAGAATTGTCTGCCATAGGCCAAATTCCTTACGATAGTCCCGAACTCAAAAAACAGGCATTTCGCCTCAAGTGGGAAGAACTGATTGACAGCAACCGTCTCGGCTATATGGCATTGATGCGTAATTTGCGAAATATGTTGGAAGCCAATGTCAGTGCGGCACACATTATGCAAATAGCCCAAAGATTGAGCGATACTCAAGCTGTTTCTAGAAGCAAACAATTGCCTTTCCGTTTCTTGTCTGCTTATCGTGAAATACAAGCTTTGCACAGCCCCTACTCTTCCTTCATTTTGGAAGCTTTGGAGCAAGCAGTTAAGGTTAGCATCAACAATCTCAAAGGTTTTGATTTGGATACCAGAGTCGTCATTGCATCTGATGTGTCGGGTTCTATGCACCAGCCCGTCAGTCCTAAGAGCAAAGTACAATTGTACGACATCGGTTTGTTGTTGAGCATGTTGTTGGCAAATAGATCACAAAATGTCATTACTGGTATTTTTGGCGATACTTGGAAAAAGGTCAATTTGTCTAAATCGAACATCTTGGCAAACACTATGCATCTAAGAAGTATGAATGGTCAAGTAGGCTACTCTACCAATGGTTACAAAGTTATCGAATACTTAATCAAAAAGCAGAAAGTAGTAGACAAAGTGATGTTCTTTACCGATCTACAAATGTGGGACAGTAGAAATGGTGGCAATTCCTTACAAAGTTCATGGCAAACCTACAAAGCCAAGTATGCACCCGATGCCAAATTGTATTTGTTCGACTTGGCAGGCTATGGACAATCGCCCATCCGTTTGGTTGGCAAAGATGTGTTCTTGTTGGCAGGTTGGTCCGACAAAGTATTTGATGTACTAAATGCCATCGAAAATGGTAGAAGTGCCTTGAGTGAAATCAAGAAAACAGAGATATAGTTAGTAACGTTCAAAAAATAACTAGAACAACTAAGCTTCAATATTTTCCAATCTACTGCGTTGAAAATGCTCGCCTTAGCGCTGCTAGGACTCCGCTTTTCGCCTTGTATATTGAAAAATCTTTTTGCCAAGATGTCCAACTTATTATTTAAACGTTACTTGATTGAAAATTCAATCGGACCGCCGATGCGGATTAAAAATTTAAAATCAAGAAAGGAGTGTCGTAGGAAAGTCGTTCTTCGACTTCGGATCGGGTGGCTGCGGGTTCGAATCCCGTCTCTGGAGACAGAGTAGCTCAACAGGATAGAGCACCTTAATGTACTGACTTTTCGATTTGTTACCTTCTTTTTATTTTTAATTGAAAATCAAAATTTAAGATTAGAAAATTAAATTGACCTAATAAACAGATTTAAAATTCCTTTGTGGAATGAGATATAAAAAAAGGAGTGTCGTGCAAATAGTCTTACTTCGACATCCAATTGAAATCAAAAAGACTATTCATTGGTTACCTCCTTTTTTTAAAACAAGTAAAATGACAGATCACATTAAAAATATATCGAGTACAAAAAATGAAATTTTGCAATGGAAGACCAATGATTCCATTTTACAATTTTTACTCCAAAACATTGATGGAGAAGGAAGATTAAACAAATCTGCCGCAACACTTCCCGATGAAAAAAAAGAGGAAGGTAAAATAAAGTTTGCTTCAGGTTTCCTCGACGCAGTAGTTGGGGCTGATAATTCAGACGAATCCAAAAACAGAATCCAAAAACTTGTAAAACTTATAAGCAAGATTGCAAAATTAGGTGATGAACAAAGCAAAGCAGACTTTTACAAAGAAATCACTGAAAATGAAAGTATAATAGGCATCATAGATAATTTTCTTGAACAAATAGTTCAATTGTCATTGCCAATAGATCCTTATTTGTTTAATTACGCCTATTCACTAGCTACAAAAACCAAGAACAGAAATAGTGTAAAATTTGGCATTGCCATTCTTGGTTTATGTCAAAAGCAAGAAGCAATTGAAGAGATAAAAACACTAGGGCTTCATGATGAGTTCACCGTTTTTTCAACCATCGCTTTAGGCAATTTATCCAGTAACTTAATCCACGATTTATGGTATTTAGCCCAAAGAATTGATGGATGGGGAAAAATACAACTGGTTGAACGATTGGCTGAAATGGATTTGACCGAAGAAATCAGGGATTGGTTGGTATGTGATGGATATAAAAACAACATTATGTTTGAATATCTCGCACTCACTTGTGCAGTTAATGGTCAACTCAATAAAAAGTTATCGAGAGATTCAATTGATGAGGAATTATTTAAATCTGCGGGCGAAATAATTAAAGCTTTAATCGCCGAAGATGAAGGACCAGTGGCAGGAATGTCAGCCTATACAGATTCTGAAGAAACAATTCAGCATTATCTTAGACATGCTAAAAGTCATAATTTAAATATTGCTGATTTTATCTTGCTTAATCAACTCAAAGATTACCTTGAAGAATCCAATAGGGAAGCATTGAAAGATTGGAGTCAAGACAACATATCTAATTGTTTGATTGATATCATCGAAATTTTAAATTCCAAAGATTGGACCAAAGAGGTTGAGCATGCGCTCAAAAGTTCAGACAATATTGAATATTGGTACGGAAAAGAAGCAGCTCAAAAACTAGGTATAGATATTTGGGATACTTTATGGAATAGACTTATGGCTAATCCGCTTGATAGTTCCTCTTGGTATGATGTAACAAGGCATGCAAAGCCAGAAAAGGCTGAGGTTATAGTCGACCAAGCCATTAAGTCAATCCCGCTTGATGAAATATCAACAGGACCAGAGGATGCAATGGGGTTTGGACCCAATTATCATAAACACCACTCATTGGATTTTGTCATTACATTTCTTGCAGATTATCCAAAACTTGGTGAGGCATTGATCATAGCTGGATTGAGAAGCCCTGTTACAAGAAATAGATATATGACCTTAAAAACTTTAGCAAGTTGGACATCTAGCAATTGGTCTAAAAGAATAAAAGATGAATTGATTCATCTTAAAGAGATAGAACCCAATTCTGATACCAAAGAGAAAATAGAAGACCTTGTAAAGGACGGTAAGGCAATGTAATTCATACAAAACACAAAGCAGGAGTGTCGTAAAAGAGAAGTACTTCGAATGAAAATCTAGCGGTGTGGGTTCGAATCCCACTCTCAACAAAGGTTGAGATGGTCGAAATGGAAAGATCCTAGGCCAAGATCTCTTTGAATAGTTACCTCCTTTGATTTAAGATTGAAAATTCAAAATTTAAGATTCCTTGGAGGAATGAATACAAAACGAAATATCAACAATACTAAAATGGGAGTGTCGTAAAAGAGTCTTACTTCGTTTGGACGCTGAAATGTGGGTTCGATTCCCACCCTCGCATGAGGTCGTCTAATTAGGTAGGACGCAGAAATAGTGACTCTTTGAATGGTTACCTCCTTTTTTAATTGAAAAATCAAAATTTAAGATTAAAAATTTAAGATTCCTTGGAGGAATGGATACAAAACGAAATATCAACGATACCTTTGAAAGTAAAATAAATTCCCAGCGTAAAAACAGGAGTGTCGTAGACTAGTCTTACTTCGACTGAAAACTGAGAACCTGTCTGAAAACCCTCTTGCTGGTTTGGCGACTTTGTCTTTTGCACTAGT
>JAHDIA010000367.1 GCA_020631035.1 Chitinophagales bacterium
TTAATTGTAGAATAAAAATAAAGTTTTTATTTAGGATGAAAAAATAAAGTTTCGATGAAGCATTCAAGCCTTGCGATTTTACACCCGATAGGAACGATTAGCTGCTGCCGAGATAGCCCAATGAGACAAGGAGTGCTGACGGCTGACGTAAGGAAGACTAGGCACGACTATGGCGAATGGACTAGTGAGGTCGCACTAAAAGTGGATAGCGGGGAGTTGACTTGCAAACGAAGCCCACAACATTCTGTCCTATTTAATATTCAACAAAGGCTGATGCTTGTTGTGGTATGCTTTGACTACTTGTCCTTTTTTGATGCCTACCCAATTTTTACCATAATACCATTTGGAATATTTGCGTTCGTGATTAAATTCTTTCTTGTCGGGTTCGCCATGTAAACGAAGCACCAAGTCTTTGTGAGAACCCAAAGTAAAATAGTTCTTTCTAGCTTTGTGATTTATCGCCGCTTCTACTTTTAAAGAAGGTCGACCGCTATTGTAAAAGTCATAGACCTTGTTGTTTTTGATGTATACTTTGCTGGTGCCATATTCGAATACGGTTTTTTCTCCGAATCGTTTAAGTGCAAAAGGTGTCCCTTGAATGTCAATGACATCGTCTTTGGTAGAGCCAATGGTAAAATAAGGTTTGGTATTGACAATAGACTCATTGAGTTTGATATTTAGTTTGGGTGAACTGCTGTTCTCAAAAGCGACCATCTTATCTTCTTCTAGTACAATAGTACTGGTTCCATATACCAATATTTCCTGATTGTCTTTGTGTCTGATGAGTTCAGGTTCGCCTTGAATTCTAATGATGGTCTCTTTGCTTGTACCTAGCCCATAAGTTTCCTTGCTTTTGATTGGGGTAGCAATTTTTTGATGTCTTGCTTGTTGTTGTTCAATTACTTGAGGAGGAAACCTTTTGGCTTGTTGGTATATGCCAGATAGACTTAATTGAAGGAGTGAACCCAATAGCAATAAGGGAATCAATATGCTGATAAGGATGGTCCCAAATTGTTTGAGCAGGAAGGATTCAAACTGTTCTGCCGAATGGTAAAGTTGGTTGCCTGTATCTTTGGAAAAGATAGCGACAAAAGCAGGCAGTAGCAGTATATAGATGACAAGAGATACAGGGAAACCTCCTATTGGTCGGAAAATTAGATCAGCAAGTGTCCATACAAACAAAAAAGCTACTCCAATGGTATCGAATTTTTCTTTTAAACTGGGTTTTTTGACAATTTTACTAAGTGTATAAGGGAATTTTTTTTGAATGGTAAATAAAATTGCTCCTACAAAAAGCAATGTCAAAGCTCCTTTTAATAAACCCATAAAGTAGCAAGCATAAACCCCTATAAAAGCAAGCATAGTAGAAAGCAAAAAGGCATAGGCGAACAAGCTATCTTTTTGACTTTCTAGCATTGCTGCCCAATGATCTGTCGTTTTTTTGTTGGGCTTAGCAATTGTTTTTTTTCGTTTAGTAGGGGCCAATACAATTTGTGTATTGAGGGTGGTCGCAGTATTCAAAAGTGGATAGACACAATTGGTCCACTCGTTCATATTCGCCCTTAAACTAGTCTGAAGGTGACCTTGCTCCAAGGTTTGATGAAACAGCTGTTGTAGGGGAGCCGATAGCTTTGTATAGTTTCTGTGAACAGGGGGAATGACGTGTAGTTTATTGGCTTTGTTGCCATGTACAAAATAGCCCAATTTAATCAGTTCTGGGCGAGTGGTGTATTTTTGATGTGAGGCTTGGAATGGGTGTAAACCAAACAACAACTCATAAGCAATAACAGCAAAGCTAAAATAATCCCAGGTCGCATCTACTGTGCCACCTTTGTGATTGACCAAACCTTTGTGTAGTTCGGGCGGGGCAAATTCTTCGGTATAGACTTTGGCAGGAAAACGTACATTTGGATTGTTGATTTGAATGCTGTCCAAATCAATCAAGGCAATATTGCCGTTGGATTTGACAAAAACGTTTTCGGGTTTGAGGTCAACAATGACATAATTCCCCTTTTGGTGAATGGTGTGTACTGCATTGGCAAGATTGTAGACAATAGCGAGCCGTCTAGCGTGTGAACCTCTTTGGTTGTGATCAAACTTTGCCCATTGAACACCATATTTCTTAGAAGGATTTTGTGGAAGTGTCAAGGATTTGAGTGTGATGGCTCCTTCGACTTTCGGCATTGTAAAGCCTACAAAACGTTCGTTTTCATACAATGCCTCTACAGGCCAAACGATGGCATTTTGAATTTCTTCTGAGGTATCTTGGATGGGGCTATTGGCGACCATAAATTCGATTTTTCCTTGTCGCTCTGTTGCTATTTGTGGGGTATGGTAAATTTTGGCAACTAGTACTATATCCAAATCATTCAAAACATCATATATTGCCCCTTCACCGCCTGGAGTAGCGATGGGATTAGGGCTTAATTTTATAAGCAGCCCATCTTTATTTTTATAGGTTGGGGACATTGCTAAATCTATCTTATTTTATCTTCAATTTAGGTTCATGTTTGTTATAATAAGAAATTACATATTTTTCTTTTCTTAAGGAAACCCAGTTTTTCCCATAATACCAACGCATATAATGGCTTAGAGGTTCCAATTGTTTTTTATCTGGTTCGCCATGCAGTCGGAGTACCGCTTCTTTTTGGGAGCCATATGTGAAATAATCCTTTTTAGCTTTTGGATTCAAGGCGGCTTCTACTTTTAGTTTGGGGCGACCACTATTGTAAAAATCGTGGACCAAGTCATTTTTTACATAAACCCGACTGCTGCCATATTCATAAAGTGTTTGATCTTCTTCTGGATGTACAGCTGTAGGAGTTCCCTGTATGGCAATCAATTGGTCAACACTAGAGCCAATGGTATAATATTGAATTTGCCCTTGGTAATTTTCTTTAAAAGCTATATTCAGTTTGATTGAAGTAGCATTGGTGAAAGCGACCATAGTGTCTGCTTCAAGTGTGATGGTACTCAGCCCATATTCTAACATTGTTTGATTGCCTCTGTTTTTGATTTTATGGGGTTCGCCTTCAATGGCTATGATTTCGGCTTTGTTTGCCCCCAATCCGTAAGTTGGGCGTTCGTCCTTTTTGGGTGCTTCATTGCTTTTGGTATTTGTTTTTGGAGGTGAAGAGATTGAGCTTGGTGGCTCCTCTACTACAGTGCTTGGTTTAGGTGCAGTGCTTGGTACAGTCTTTTTGATGAAAAATTTAACTGCTCCGATCATTAAAAAGGGTATAAAAGCACTCATCACCATAATAACATATCGCCGCCATACTTTTTTTTCAAATTGTTGAATAGAGAGGTTTTTTGCTTTTTCAACCATTGGACCATAAGAGAGCGGAAACACAATCATATGAGAAAATAGGACAAGCCAACAAGCAGGAAAACCAGATAAAGGACGAACGATTAAATCAAGTATGAATAAAATAAAGAAGGCGATGCCCATTGTGTTTTGTGCCTTTTTTCTAAAAAGTGGATTGGGGTGATTGACATATTGTTGCAAGGTCAAACCAAATATTTTGTGCAATACCAAAAGGCTAAGGGCTGTAGTGATGAGCACAATGAGCATAGGCATCAAGCCAAAAAAGTAAAAGCAGAAAGCAAGAAGATAAGAAGCAAGTACAGACAAGGCACAAAGCACTATTGTCAAAGTCATTTTGGGATCGTCTTCTTCTTCCTCTTCAATGTATATGGATTTTTTGTTTTTGGGAGCTTGTTTTTCTACCAGCGTTTTGGGCAAAACAATTTGGGTCTTGTATACCTCATTTGAGTTTAAAAGTGGATACAGTTCTTTGGACCAAGTCTGTGTATCTGCTCGCAAATGACTTTCAACTTGTCCTTTCTCCAAAGTCTGAAAAAACAATTTTTGTAAATTGGGATGTAATTTGTCGAAGTTTTTATGAACAGGAGGAATGACGTGTAAATCCTTTGCTTTTTTTCCGTGTACAAAATAGCCCAATTTAATCAGTTCGGGTCGGGTGGTGTATTTTTGATGTGAGGCTTGGAACGGATGTATCCCAAACAACAACTCATACGCAATAACGGCAAAGCTAAAATAATCCCAATCTTCATCAATGGTGCCACTTTTGTGACTGACCAAGCCCTTGTGCAATTCGGGTGGCGCAAACTCTTCAGTATATACCTTGGCAGGAAAACATAGATTTGGATTGTTGATTTGAATACCATCCAAATCAATGATGGAGATATTGCCATTGGGCTTGACAAAAATGTTTTCGGGTTTTAAGTCAACCAAGACATAATTGCCTCTTTGGTGAATGGTGTCAATGGCTTTGGCTAAATTGTACAAAACCACCAATCTTTTTTGGTGAGCGCCTTTTTCTTGATGGTCAAATTTAGCCCATTCAGCACCGTGTTTTTGAGAAGGGTTTTGTGGAAGCGTCAAAGATTTGAGGGTAATGGCGCCTACAACTTTGGGCATTGTAAAGCCTACAAATTGGTCATTTTGATAAAGTGCCTCTACAGGCCAAACGATGGCGTTTTGTATGGCTGCTTCGGCATTTTGAATAGGGCTGTTTTCGATCATAAACTCGATCTTGCCTTGCCGAGCCAATGCCATTTCGGGAGTGTGGTAAATCTTGGCGACTAAGTCAATATCCGCATCATTCAGTACATCATAAATAGCTCCTTCTCCGCCTGCTGTTGCGATGGGCTGCCCCGATAATTCAACTTTGTGACCAGCCTTGTTGTGGTAGTTTGGGGGCATAATAAGGAAGACTTAATTTGAGGTAAGGGGGAGTTGGGCATTAATTGAATAAATTTAAGTTGCAATTTTTTAATAAAAAACACCACTTTAAATACTTGTAAAAGTGGTGTTTTCAATAATTGTTTATCTTCTTCTAAATCCTCGCGTTCTACGAGGCATTTTGCGTCTACTAGGTTTGCTTGGAGAGGTTTTGCTCGAAGGAGCTCTACGAGCCTTGGTAGCCGATGCAGATTGTTTTACTTGAGTACGGACTTTATCTCTAAAGCTAGAAGGCTTTTTTGACCAGCTAGCAGTACTTTTACCAGAATTGACCACACTTTTGGTGCCATAACTAGATCCACCACTGCCATAATAAGGCTTGCTATTGCCTCGATAATCTCTGTTGTAAGTATCCCAAGAACTACGACGGGGCATCATAGAATGAAACATCATAGACATAAAAGCATACTGACCATAAAAATGCCAGAAGCTTGTACCATTGCTTTCTTGCCTCCATTCACCATATTGCTCATTTCCGACATATTGGGAGTAGCCAGGAGGCGCAACTGCCTTGGTCAATTTGCCATCTTTTTTAGATGCCAATTCCATACCCAAATCGTTTTCATGTTGTTGGAAAAAAACAGGTGAAACCTCCATCCAGTCAGTGGTGTTTTGTTTCAACTCAGCACCTTCTTCTTCGGTGATGATTTGGTATTTGTGGATGTATTTGTCATTGGCATAGTCCATATCTGCCAAAATAATAGTGTAATTGGATGTATTGAGATTGGTCTTAATCACTTTGTCCAAGCCTTCTTCTATATAAGTATATTGATTGCTACTACTTTGGCAAGAAACCAAAGCTAACACGACCAATACAAGAGAAAATAAAAATATGTTTTTTACAGTTTGCATTATTTGTACATTTGTTATAAAATATTCCTTTGTATCTATTCTAGATTATTCTCCTGGAGCAAAAATATTAGAGATTTCATAGTCGGCAATGAGGCGACCAAAATAAACATCGAATTTTCGCTCTCCCACTTGCTCTATACGAATGGTGTATTGGTTAGAGGCTTCAAAGTAATTCCAAACAATCAATTCTGACCAATCACCATCGCTGTCTTCGTTGATATAGTAGCCAGGGCGTTCGACTTCTCTTGTAAAATTCATATTTTGAAAAGTCAGCTTAAAAGGAGGCTGCTCATTTTTGACTATTTCATTAGAAATGTCTACTTCAAAAAGACTTAGTTTTATCTTTTTTAAAAGAGCAATTTGCAGTTCATTTACCTCATTAATACTCAAAAAATAGGATTCAGTTTCGTTTGTAATTTCGTGTCTTTGGCTAAATTGTTCATTTCCCCAGTCATAAATATAGGTTGCGTCCACTAGCCAGTCTTTCATATCGTATTCGAGTACAAATCCTGTTTGTATTTCGCCAAGTTGGATATCATTGGGATCATAATCGGGTTCTTTGTCTTTGTTTCGGCTAAAAAACTTTTTAAACGGCATATTGTCTAATTTAGATTCAGTCTTTGGACAGAATTTTGTTAAAATATAACATCTAAAGTGTTGAAATAAGTTCAAAGATAGGGAAATATTTGCCCTTTGTGGGGGGATTGGTTGAATGAGTTGAATGAGTTGAATGAGTTGATTGGTTGATTGGTTGAATTGGGTGAATGGTTGAATGGTTGAATGGTTGAATGGTTGAATGGTTGAATGGTTGAATGG
>JAHDIA010000368.1 GCA_020631035.1 Chitinophagales bacterium
TTTCTTTTCAGTGTGATATGCCATTAAAGCTTTGAGGACGTTTTCAAAGAGGTATTTTTTGGTAGGTGGAAAGTATTTTATTTTGAGGTCTTTTTGGAGTTTTTTTTCGTCGTACTCGTCTTCTCCACAAGCATCTATGGCATCAAAAAGTCGGAGGTATTCGCTTTGGTCTTTGGCAAAGGAACCAGAGAATAATTTGAAGTACCTCTTCTCACTTTGATTCATTGATTTTATCAACAAATGTAGATTGCTCATAGGGAGAAGTGTTGCTTGTTTTATTGTAATAAATAATGCAACTTATAAAAACGGAAAAGATGGTGATTTTGTTACATATAAATTACATAGAGTTTTTAAGAAGCGTAGGATGAGCGGGTAGATGCGCCCTTGTACGTAGCCTAAAGCATGCGTTGGTTAACCTGACCAAGACGTAGCCATGAAAGAGGGACGTTGCACAATAAAAATTGTGAATTGGCTGAACATTTCTAACTTATTGCTCTTAGAACTCCCCCATTACCAGTCTATGCCTGTTCTTCTTTCTCTATTTTTTCTAGGTCTTCGGGTTCTTCGTCTATGCGTTCTTCTCTAAAATTGAGCGAACGTTTTCTGACGGGATTGGCGTGCATTTCGTCGTAGTTTTGGCGATTGCGCAAAATGTCTAATCCCATAAAAACCGCCTTTTGAAAAGAGTCAGAGTCAGCAATGCCTCTACCTGCAATGTCGTAGGCAGTTCCGTGGTCGGGAGAGGTACGAACGTAGGGCAAACCTGCTGTAAAATTAACCCCATCTCCAAAAGACAAGGCTTTGAATGGCACCAATCCTTGGTCGTGGTACATTGCCAAAATCGCATCAAAATTTCGGTAGGTTCCTGAACCAAAAAATCCATCGGCAGCATAGGGTCCAAATGCCATAATGCCATCTTTTTCATTGACAGATTTGACAACAGGGCGGATGAGTTCGTCGTCTTCGTTGCCAATAACTCCTTCATCTCCAGCGTGTGGATTGAGTGCCAAGACTGCAATTTTGGGTTTGTCAACCAGAAAATCTCGTCTGAGCGATTGGTCAAGTAATTGAAGTTTGGTACGAATGCGTTCGGCAGTAATGTTCTCGGCTATTTTGCTAACAGGAACGTGATTGGTTACCAATGCCACTTTCATATTGTCGCTTACCAACATCATTAGGCTTTCTTCTGTACCAAATTTTTGCTGGAAAAACTCGGTTTGCCCTGTAAAATCCTCTTTTTCGAGACTGATGTTTTTTTTATTGATTGGAGAGGTAACAATGACATCTATTTTGCCATTTTGAATATCGTAAGCCACTGCTTCGAGGGCTTTGAGTGCATAGACTCCATGTTGGGGGTCAGGTTTACCCAAATCAAGCGCGACTTGCTCACTCCAACAATTGATGATGTTGAATGCATCGTTGCGAGATTTCTCGGCACTGCTGATGATTTGGTATTTAAAATCTGGTCGTTTGTATACATTTCGGTGGTAAGAAAACACTTTGGAGGACCCATACAATATGGGTGTACAATGTTGGAGCATGCGCTCGTCTTCAAATGTTTTGATGATAACCTCTATTCCAATGCCATTGAGATCACCTGTGCTTATGCCTATTTTGGGTCTATTATTGTCCATGTTTGTTTTTTTCTGATAGGCAAAGGTAAACAATAATACAACATCAATTTACCAACTACGGGCAATTTGGCTACCAGCATCTCCATTTTGTATTTGGAGATAAGTATCTATTTCGTCTTTGAGGTCTTCGACGTGTGAAATGACGCCAATGATTTTGTTTTCTTTTCGGAGGCTTTGTAGGGCCTCGAAGACTATTTGTAGAGAATCTTTGTCCAATGCTCCAAAGCCTTCGTCGAGGAAGAAAAAGTCGGCTTGTTCACCTCGATGTTGGTTGACGATATCAGCTAGGGCAATTGCCAAACAGAGGGAGGCTTGAAAGGTTTGCCCTCCAGAAAGTGTTTTGACAGAACGCAACGCCCCACCATTCATAAAGTCTCGGACCATAAACTGATTGTCTCGGTTGAGTTCGAGTGAGAGGTGGTTGTAACTCAGTCGACTAAAACGATCATTGGCTGTTTCGCAGAGATTTTTCAATTTGAGGCTAGACACAAAATCGACAAAGCCTTTGCTGTGAAACATTTTTTTAATGGTACCGATATTTTCTTTTCGAGTATCCAGACGTTCTTGTTCTTTGAAGAGTTCTTTTTTACGTTTTAGGGTTTGTTGGAGTTTCTGGATTTCGTTTTTGAGTCCACCCAATTGAGCTTTTTGCTCATCCATTACTTTTTGCAACTCTAAGTTTTGAATTTGTAGGTCTCGGTGTACTGTCTGGTCATAGGTTTTTCCTTTAACTTTTTTACTGAGGTCTTCCAGTTTTTGTTCGGCATTGCTAAAACGTTGTCTAAAAGTATTGATGCTGTTTTGTTCCTTTTGGGCATCAATGCGTTTGCCCAAGATGAGTTTGATTTCTTCTAGGCTCTTGAACTCCGATGCCTCCACATTGGAATGGAGTTGTTGAGTACGTTCTGTCAGTGCTTTGTTCTGTTGCTGTAACAACTTTTGGAGTTCCTTTTTACGGGTAATGTTTTCCTTTATTTTCTCCTCAAGTTCTTGTTTTTGTATTTCGAGTTTTTCGTATGCCTCAAGAGCACTGCGAAAACTCTTGCCAATAGCGATGATCTCTGGCATTTGCATTTGAGCATAATCATTCCAGGATAGTTTTTCCAATTGCCCTTTGAGCGTATCCATAGCCACTTCGGATCGGTTTTTGGATTCAGCCACAGCAGTCAATTCTTTTTGTAGTTGGTCTTTTTCCCTTTGAAGTACTTCTTGTTTTTTGCGAAGTTCTTCTAGTTCACTAGTGTACTGATCGACCAATTCCCATTTTTCCTCATAGCGTTCCAATTTTTGTTCTATTTCAATCCATTCTACTTCTGTGTCAAGTTTATAGCCATTCCATTGAAAACTCTTTTTGTGTTCGGCTCTTTTTTGTTGACAAGCCATGACCTCTTTGCTCAATTCTTTTTGAGTAAGTACTCTCTCTTTGTATTGTGCTTTGAGTGTGCTGAGTCTTTCAAGGGTATCAGCTATACAACCCAATTTTTCTTGTAAGCTTTGTTTTTTCTGCTCTAAATCTCTCAATTTGCGTTCAACGGTACCTGCTTCCAATTTTTGGGGATGTTGTGTTGAGCCACAAACAGGACAGGCACAGCCATCCTTCAAATGACGAGCGATGGATTCGAGTTTGAGTTGGGTATTGAGTTCAATCTTTTGTTCTTGGAGTTTGTTTTGTTCCTGTTCGACTTTTTGTTTTTCCCGTTCCAAACTAGCCTTTAGTTCCCCAAACTTTAGATGACTCCAATCGTCTTCTATCCATCGGTCCAATCCACTGGCTCTGTATATATTGATTTTCTCACTGCCCGTTTTTTTAAGTCGCACAGCAATTTCTTGGTTTTTTTCGTCGAGTTTTTCTTGTTCTACCTTCAATACATCATCATATTGGAACCAGGAACGTACCCTAGAAACGGTTTGTCTATCAGGTATACGTTTGTTTTGATCCAATAATATTTTCTCTCTTGCTTTTTGCTTTTGGGTAATGACTGTTTCGTTCTGGTCAAAAACCTCCACACAAAACTGTTTGAACTTTTGTTTTGCCTCATTGTACACTTTGAAACTAAAGCTTGCCTGTTGTCGTTCCTTGGCCATTTTATGGATGAGTCTGATGTCTTGAAGGAGCAGTTCCAAACTTGCTTTATTGGTGTGTTCTGCTTCAAAAGCCTGCTGCTTTTTTTCCAGGATTTCCCTTTGTGTTTGCAAAACCTTCCCTTCTTCTTCCAAATGTTGGCAGCTAGATTCAAGTTTGTTTTTTTCGAATTCTAGTTCAGTTACTCGGTTGATGTCTTCCTTAAAATTGGCAAAGCAGTTGTTGTAGAGTAGTAAAAAAGCTTCTCTTTGGTCAATGTCTTCTTTTTCGTCCTTAAACTGCGCCAAGTCTTTTTTGACCTGTTCCAGTTCTTTGAGGGTTTCAGCCAAGGTTTCAACCTCTTTGAGTACTTTTTGGTGCTCGTCGTATTTTTGTTTGTTTTGATCCAGTTTGTCTACCAAGTCCAACTGTTCCTTTATCATCCCATTGAGGGCTTCGCCATCCACTGCTTCCAGTCCTTGTAACTGTCCCTTGAGTTGATCCAATGCCGATTTGTTTTCCTTTTCGAGTGCGCTGGCTTGGTTGAGCATATCAAATTGTTCCAATTGGAATATTTGCTCCAACATTTTGGTTCGATCTGTCTTGCCCAATTGCAAAAACTCTTGGAATTTGCCTTGTGGAATAATGATGGTTCGTCTAAAATTCTCGTAGGTCAATCCCAAAATATCTTCAGCTTCAGTTTCAATGGGTATCCAATCATTTTTTTGCTCACACCACTCATATCGAGACCGCTCAAAAGTTTTGACATCCTCAAACCGCTTGGAATTGCGTCGACTCTTGACATGAAAACGATATTTCTTGTTTTCTCGCCCACCCAAAAACACAAAATCCACCATCAAATCATTCGACTTGAGGTTCATTAAATTGTATTTGCGGTTTTCTTTTTTGTTGATGCGTTCTGTTTCGTCGTAAAGAGCAAGGGTTATGGCTTCGAGTATGGTGGATTTACCACTACCTACCGATCCAAAAATACCAAATAGACGATTCTGGGTCAGGCGACTAAAGTCAATCGTCTGTTCTGTTTGATAAGAGTAAATTCCTTTTAAGCTTAGGCTGACAGGAAGCATTGTTCAAATTTTGGTTTACAATCTACCTGTTTTTTGTCAAAATATAAGGTTTTGTCTTTATTTATTATTCACAAAATGTACACCAAATGGTATTTGTCCAACATATTTTGAGGAGTGTTGGAGCTGCAATATACTATATTTTTCTGATAATCAGCTATTTAATTGTAAGTTATAAATTGTGAATTGTGAGTTATCTTAGGGATTTGTATTCTTACAAATCGTCTGGTTCTTCGACCTCTTCAAAGTAGAAATTATCGAAGAGGAAGGCACCAATACCAATCTCGAACTTACGAAAGCGATCTTTGTTTTGAATACCACTGCGAACCAAGTCCCAAGAGAGAGATACTTGATAAGCATCTGCCAAACGAACCCCTAGCATTGCTGTTCCAAAATAGTTTTCATAAACAAAGCCAGAATTGGCAAATGAACTGTTTCCACTGGTCATATCAGGCTTGTAACTAAAACCTACAAAAAGTAAATCATAGTAGTTGACCAACATTGTCAAATCCAAACTGACCCCTGATAAATTGAGTCCGCCCCCTTGTGGATTGGCTGCTGCATTGAGTTGTCCATTCCCCAAACGCAACAAAAATTGGGGATGAAGCGAAAGAGTTTGAGTCAATTCCCAATTGTACAACATTGTCAAGAAAGAGGTTCTTCTAAAAGTAGTTTGATTGTTTTGTCCACCCAGACCACCACCAGTACCAACTCCGCCACCACCAGTACTCAAGCCTGTATTGACACCAAAGCTAGGTTCGGCAGAGTTGACCATAGACATCCCAAACTCAAAATTGCCATAAATGGCGATGATGCCCACATCCAAACTCGGAAACACTTTACGTACAGCTCCACCTGTAGAAGCAGAATTATTGGCAATGATGTCGCTATTGTGATACAATAAAGCACCTGTTAAGCCTACCCGACCAATGCCTGATTCTCCCAAATCAAAATCGAAGCTGCCTTGTAAACCAAACTGCATTTGACGAAAATCGCCCCTGGCACCATTCACCCCCTCTCTGTCATCGTTAAAGTCTTCGTATGAAAACAAGAATCCATAGTTGATGGGTGCGGAATACATCCGTCCTTGCAACAAACCATTAAAGGCTTTGCCATTTCCCTCACTATTGGAACCATAACTTTCTCTAGCGGTTTGGTAAGCTACCCAAAATTGGGGTTGATTTTCATTCCCTACATAGGCGGGATTCACAACAGACTGTTGGAAATAGTACTGGGAAAAAGGCGTAAAGTACGGATTTCGAGAACTCGCCTGTCCCCATACAGCTTGAGCTGTTACAAACAAAACAATTAAGGTTAATATAATTCGCATGCTAATTATGTTCTTTTCTAGATGTAAAACGCTTGCAAATATACAACATTATGATTCAAGACTAAAAAACCGACGACGAAGGAGAAAAAATGGCGATTCTACGCCTGATTGCAATGGATAGCTCCCGATGCGAAGCAAATCGGGACTAGAAATGGAAAGCAGGGTGCCACCCACCCACGAAGGAACTTAACATTCCGTCCTAATCCCATAAAATCAAGAATGACTTATAAAAGTGACACCTTTAAACAATCTATAATATTGATTACATTTCTTTTTGTCTTTTTCTCCATTGCAAA
>JAHDIA010000369.1 GCA_020631035.1 Chitinophagales bacterium
CTCAAAAATGTAGGTCTATTTCTGGGATTTTTTTTGATAAAAAAAACATCAAAAATTAATCATTAATTAACATAAAAGGTGGGAAATTAAACTAATTTCGCAGCCCAAAAAATGGAGGAAGAATTATGACTATTTTCAAAGAAATTATCACAGTCAGCTTGATTTTATTTGCTGTTATTGACATTTTGGGTTCTAT
The DNA here is from genome assembly GCA_020631035.1 of Chitinophagales bacterium. Classification (GTDB taxonomy): domain Bacteria; phylum Bacteroidota; class Bacteroidia; order Chitinophagales; family UBA2359; genus JAHDGP01. The sequence goes on from JAHDIA010000369.1 coordinate 197, forward strand.
ACCAGTATTGGTAGACATTAAGACCAAAGTGGGAAACATTCATCACGCCAAAGCGACCTATACCGCAGGCTTTATTATGTTGCTGTTTTTGGTATTGGGCGAATCGCTATTGGGTTTGATTGGCATTGATACTGCTTCTTTTGCGGTGGCGGGTTCTATTGTCATCTTTTTTATTGCATTGGAAATGATTTTGGGTATTACCCTTTTTAAATCAGATGGCAACAATGCCTCTAATGCTTCAATTGTCCCTATTGCTTTTCCCTTGATTGCGGGAGCAGGTACATTGACGACCATTTTGTCGCTCAAGGCAGAATACCATTATTGGGTTATTGGTGTTGCCATTTTGCTCAATTTGCTTTTGGTGTATTTTGTTTTAAAGTTTGTGCCTTATCTTGAAAAAAAATTGGGACAAGGTGGGATTGATGTTTTGCGTAGGATTTTTGGTATTATTCTATTGGCAATTGCCATTAAATTGTTTAAGACCAATTTGTTGATGTAATATCCCCCCTTCGGCAGGCTCTGGGAACACTTCGGCAAGCTCTGGAAGCGCAAAACTTGGCAAGCTCAGGAAACAGGGATACTCAACAAAATTTTAAAAAACAACCGCCCAAATTGTCTTAGGACAATTTGGGCGATTTTGTATGTGTAATTTGATGTTTTTGTGTCAATTTTCAAAATAAGCCAATAGATTGGAAATTTGAGTTTTGAGTTCTCTCCTACCTACAATCAAGTCCAAGAAACCTTTTTCTAGTAAAAATTCAGAACGTTGAAAACCTTCGGGTAAATCTTTTTTGATGGTTTCTTTGATGACTCTCGGACCAGCAAAAGCAATCAATGCCTTGGGTTCCGCCATATTGACATCGCCCAACATCGCATAAGAAGCCGTTACGCCTCCACTTGTAGGATCAGTCATTAAGGACAAATAAGGTACTTTGGCTTTGGCAAGCAGACTCAATTTAGCGGCAGTCTTTGCCATTTGCATCAGGGAGAAGGCTGCTTCCATCATCCTTGCTCCACCTGATTTGGAGATGATTAAAAGGGGGGTTTTGTGTTCTATTGCGTGTTCTACTGCCTTAGAAATTTTTTCACCTACGACGGACCCCATTGACCCTCCAATGAAACCAAAATCCATACAGGCTATAATCAGGTTTTTCCCATTGACTTGTCCTTGTGCCACACTGATTGCATCTTCGAGTCCTGTTTTTTCCTTGGTAGCTTCCAAGCGTTTATCATAGGCTTTTAGGTCAGCAAATTGCAGTATGTCTTTGGCTAACAGACCTGTAAACAACTCTTCGTATTCCTCTTCGTCAAATAAGAGTTGGAAATACTCGTAAGAACCAATTCGCAAGTGATGTTCACAGTGTTGACATAGGTAATAGTTAAGTTCTAACTCTTTGCTTCTCAGTGCTTTTTTACATTCTGGGCACTTTGTCCAAATACCATCAGGTGTTTCCTTTTTGTCTCTGGTCTTGGTCAAAATACCATCCCTTATTCTTTTTAGCCAGGTCATATCAGTGTTATTTTTATACTTTGACCTTGATTATAGTCTGTCAAAGTCTCCTATTTTTTAATAATCTTTGTAAAGATAACGAATAGGATGTTTAATATTGCAGAAAAAAGTCAATGGATATAGTTTTTGCAACCAACAATCCCAATAAATTATCAGAAGTTCAAGCTCTATTGGGCAATCAATTTAACATCATTAGCCTCAAAGAGCTAGGTCATACTGAAGACATTCCTGAACCCTATGAAACCATAGAAAAAAATTCGGCCCATAAAGCCCAACAGATATTTCAACAATATAGTGTCAATGTAATGGCAGAAGATACAGGCTTGGAAATAGCTGCTTTGGATGGTGCGCCTGGTGTCTACTCGGCTAGGTATGCTGGAGAATCCCGCTGTGCAGCCGACAATATTGCCTTGGTTTTAGAAAACTTAAATGGTATACACAATCGAGCGGCTCATTTTAAAACTGTAGCAACTATTATACTAAATGGTGTAGAAAAACAGTTTATAGGAATATTGAAAGGTGAAATCACAGAAGACTTATATGGTGACAACGGATTTGGCTATGATCCCATATTCAAAGTGCCAGAATTTTGTAAAACTTTGGCTGAAATGACCAAAAAAGAGAAAATTAACATAAGTCATCGGACAATTGCCTTCAATAAACTTGTCAAATATGCCCAAAATCAGTTATCTTAGTAGAAATGACAAAAAACATAGTTTTTTTGTCTACTCTTACAACCATTTTTTTGATTACCTAGTCTTAGTTTTTTAACATTTATAATGGGTAGAACCAACCATAAAAAAGAAAAAGAAGCCGCCATTATCAAAGGATGTATCAATGGTAGTGCAAAGTATCAAGAGATGCTCTACACAACCTATTCTCCTCTGATGTTTGGAATTTGTCTTAGATATGCCAAAGAATACCATCAGGCAGAAGACATTTTACAAGAAGGTTTTATCAAAGTATTTAAAAACATAATGAAATACAGAGGTGATGGATCTTTTGAGGGTTGGTTGAAGCGCATTTTTGTCAATACTGCTATTGAACATTATAGACGCTCTGTTTCTATGTACCCCATTATTGAAGTTGAGAACAACAACATACCAACTGTTAAAAACAACATACTTGAATCACTTGCAGCAGAAGATTTGATGGGTCTTATCAATAAACTTGCACATGGTTACAAAACCATTTTTAGCTTGTATGTAATTGAAGGTTACTCTCATAAAGAGATTGCTCAATTACTGAGCATTAGTGAGGGAACATCTAAATCACAATTAGCGCGGGCACGTTATATACTGCAAAATATGATTGAAGACTTGCGAAAGCAAGAGAAACTGGGAGAAGCATATGGGTAATTATGACAAGTTTGACGATTTATTTCGAAGCAAACTAGAAAACTTTAAGGTTAAACCGCCTGAAACTGTTTGGGCTAATGTAAAGGCTGAAATACCAAAACCAAAACCATTTTATGAAAAATGGTCATTTGCGGGAGGTGTTATCGGTACTTTTGTGTTATTACTTATGAGTAGTGCGTATTTTTTTTGGAACTACTCTATTCAAATCAATCCTCGTTTGGCAGAGCCAATGCAACAAAAGGATTATTTGGGCAAAACGAGCAATTATGCAAAAGCTTCACTGTCTGATATACTAAAAAATAACGCTTCCTCAACAAACATTATTACCCATACTCCTAAAAATCCATCAATAAATGATGCCAATTCTATAGAAAATGCCAATTTATTGGTCAATGCCCATACATCTGCTGAGCATTTTCAAACTACACCTCAGCTAAATACATTGGATGCCCCTAAAAGTACATCCAATACAAATCTGCGCCAAACAACATTGGCCATTCTCAATTTTTTACAGGAACTCAATACTTATAGAATCAATCGTTTCAATCTATTCAGTGACAATGAACTATCTAGTTTAGATGTTTCTAGTTTGCAACAGAATATGACATTTGACAAAGAGTCTAATGATGCCATACCTTTGGATAATGCTAGTAATACTACTGAGTCAACACCAAGTCCACACTCACAAGCTCTCAGTTCTACTACTAAATTATTCCTTAATAAACTAGAAAATATAAGCACTGAACAATTGCAACTTGATTTCCAAAGACCAATAGGTATCAGTACAAGCCCAAGGATTTCCTTACCTCAAATGTCAAAGGAGAATCGTTGGTTTGCTGGTTCGTTTTTCCAATACCAAGGAACACTTTCTTTGTCTAAACAAACAGCTTCTGAAGATGAAGTTGCTTATCAGCAAAAACCTTACTTTGGCAATTCATATGGGGTAGCCTTGGGGTATAATTTTAGCCCTAAGTTTGGTATACAAACAGAATGGAGTTTAAACACCAGTCATGGAGACAGAAAAGAATATACCTCTACCGAAAATATTACCCAAAATATATTGGTCAAAAACAACTACTTCAATATTCCTATAATGTTGAGATATAGACATAGACTCAACAATAAAACCAAACGCAATCCTATTGTTATGAATCATTTGGTTGGTTTCCAATATGGTTACTTAAAAAGCTCTGATATTTTTGTTGACAATGTGGTTTTCCCATCTGATGAATTATTGAACCGCAGTCAACTAGGTTTTGTACTAGGTTTGGATTATGATTTCTTTTTCAATCAAAATACCTCTTTTACTTTTGGAGCCAGAAGTACATTTAGTCGTGGCATCAATTCTTTAGACCAATTTGTCAATTCTCCCTCTTCTAGTGTTAATGTACTATTGGGTATCAATGCTAGTTTGCGTTATTCTTTTGGAAGTAACAAGAAGTAGAATATAGAATAAGGTAAATTGGGGTCTTCTGTATTCATTTTATATGACAAAATGCCTATTTGTATGACTTTATGTCAAAACAGCAACTTGGTACGTCAAAATTTCAGCCTTTCAAGCAAACACCTTCTCCAATAGACACTTCCACAAAACACTGATAATCAAAAATTTACACCTAACACATATAATAATCTTATTTTTTTATATACAATTTTGTGTATAAAAACAATTGGAACAATACTTGTCGTGTATACTTGTTGTTATCTTTGTGCATATATACCAACAGCAGATACATTAAGATTAGGGCAGCATCATTTACCAATTGACTAAAAATATATATGAAAAGTTATTCAGAGGATTTTTTATTTCAGGCGGATTTCGGAGATGAAGACATAGAATTTCTTCCTTTATTAGCTATAGATGAAAAAATTAATGCAGACGATAATTTGTTTCCTAGTGAAATTGCAGTACTCCCTTTAAGAAATACGGTTCTATTTCCAAGTGTTGTAGTGCCCATTACAGTGGGTAGGGAGCGATCTGTTGAAGCTGTAAAACAATCCAAACGTGACAACAATTACATCATTGTAATTGCTCAACAAAACCCTGAAATTGAAGAACCCCAACCAGATGATTTGTATCAAACAGGTACTTTGGCCCGCATTGTTAAAAGTCTGAAACTCCCTGATGGAAACAGCACGGTAATCATTCAGGGAAGAGAAAAGGTCAAAATTACCAAATGGTTACAGACCGACCCACATTTTAAAGCTAGTTACAAAATCATTAAGACCAAGCAAAAGTCAAAGTCCAATGTCGAACTCAATGCCTTGTGTTCTTCCTTAAAGGAATTATCTTCCGAAATCATCGAGGCTTCTCCTAACATTCCTTCTGAAGCAACGATTGTATTAAAAAACATAGAGAATCCGACCTATTTGGTCAATTTTATATCATCTAATCTCAATCTTGATCTCAAAGACAAGCAAGAGCTGCTAGAAATAGATGATTTATATACCAAAGCAGAAAGAGCCCTTAGCCATCTTTATCAAGAACACCAACTCATAGAACTAAAAAACAAAATACAGTCCAAGGTAAAGGTCGATTTAGAAAAACAACAAAGAGACTACTTTTTAAGCCAACAACTCAAAACCATTCAAGATGAGTGCCAATCCTCAACTAAAAGAGTTGGAGGATATGAAACTCAAAGCACAAACTAAAAAGTGGCCTGTAAAAGTAAAAGAAACCTTTGACAAACAAATGATGCGGGTTCAATCAATGAATCCCTCTGTTGCTGAATATTCGATACTGCTCAACTATTTGAGTTTGTTGATAGAGATTCCTTGGGAAGACTATACAACTGACAACTTCGACTTGAAAAAAGCCCGCAAAATTCTAGACAAAGACCACTTTGGATTGGATAAAATCAAGGAGCGAATCATTGAACACTTGGCGGTTCTTAAATTGAAAGGAGATATGAAATCGCCCATTCTCTGCTTTGTCGGTCCTCCAGGGGTGGGCAAAACCTCTTTGGGCAAATCGATTGCCAGTGCGCTTAACCGTCAATATGTACGTATGTCTTTGGGCGGCTTGCACGACGAGTCTGAAATTCGTGGGCATAGAAAAACCTATATTGGGGCAATGCCAGGACGCATCCTTCAATCCATTAAAAAGGCGAAATCCTCCAATCCCGTTTTCATCTTAGATGAAATAGACAAAATTGGTAATGATTTTAGAGGGGACCCATCTTCTGCTTTGTTGGAAGTGCTTGACCCTGAACAAAATAGTGCCTTTTATGATAATTTCTTGGAGTTGGATTACGATTTGTCCAAAACACTTTTTATTGCCACAGCCAATGATTATGACATCCAACCA
>JAHDIA010000370.1 GCA_020631035.1 Chitinophagales bacterium
TTGTCCTCCCGTACAATGTATCCCCATTAGCGTATCTGTAACGCCCAATAATTAATGATAAATTAAAGTGTACTGATAGTTTTTATACATATGAATTGAACAGAGAAAATATTCTCATTGCTTTTCACACGATTATCCATTGCTCTTATTTTATAGAGCAATGGTTTTTTTGTATATTTTATGGTGCAACGCCAGTGGCTTTGAGGCTGCGTTTATTCTGGTTAACCAACGCATACTTAGTCCTTCGTACAAGCGTTCATCCACCCGCAACATCCTACACTTTTGCCATTACTTTTCCAAATTGAAAATTGATTTGGATAAAAATGGAAATTTAAGAAGAAGTGATATAAACATTGATGGAATTTTATCGTATATTTGTTTAGAATAATACTCTAAGGAGTACTTCCCATCTCAAAATCTTTCCTTTCCTACTTATCCCTCTTTATAATAAATGCCTTAGCCTTTGTATGCCTTAATCATTGTAACCAATTGATTCTTTGTGTTTAGCAATAGATTGATTGGTCAAGCTAATTCAATAACTTGAAACTAATTTTATGAAAAGTAATTGTCATTTACTTGATGCCATAGTATGGCCATTGTGTTCAATAAACAAGGCTACAGTATGGACGAAGCTAGGTGTGTTCATTTTAGGTCTTGTTTTTTATACCTCTATTCTAGGGCAAAACCAAGAAGTCTATTTTAAAACACTCCCACCCATTGATAATGAAACACCTGATTGGGCAGTACAAATGTATGCAAACGACCCAGTAGTATATAATGTAATAGATGCTTACACTGCTTACTACAAGAAAAATAAATTTAAAAAGACAGTACATACACAAAACTACAAGTACTGGATACGCCAAGTTGAAAAACACATAAATGAAAAAGGGCAGATTAGACCTCAGAAAGAAAGCAAAAGTCAAATAGTCGCTACTCAAAAAAATGCGGGACCAGATTGGGAAGCCATTGGGCCATTTGAAACGTATAGAGAGGGCATCAAAGCCTCTTGGCAAGCCTATGTCAGTTCAATGGATGTATGTGAAGCCAATCCCAACATTGGCTATGCCAGTTCTTTTTCGCTTTACAAAACAACAGACAAAGGAAATACTTGGTTTCCCATTACTTATGATATAGCAGTCAATGGAATTGAAAGGGTAGCCGTTGCACCCAACGATCCCAATTTGGTTTATTTTGCCACTCCCTCAGGAATATGGAAAAGCACCAATGGCAATGACTTTACTCAAATATTGACACAATCAGCCAGCTATCATAGAATATTGATTCATCCCAACAATTCCAATATTGTTTTCTTGGGTTCAAGCGAAGGAATGCAGCGTTCAACAGATGGAGGGGCAAGCTGGACCAATATAAAATCTGAGGAATGTTGGGACATTGATTTTCATCCTAGCAATCCAACAACTGTTTACGCAACCTTTAACAATCCAACAGCCATTAAATCGGAGTTTTGGAAATCGACCAATACAGGTGTCAATTTCAACAAACAAAGTGCAGGATGGTACAATAGTACAGATCCCAATAGGACCGACGGAGGCAGTCGCATTGCCGTAACCGCTGCCAATCCCAATAGAGTATATGTTGGATTAGTAGGTTATTCTAAAGCAGGGGACAACAACTGGATTGGTGTATACCGAAGCGACGATGCAGGAGTTTCTTGGTTCAATCCTTCAGGACAAGATGGAGGACCTTATGCAGGTGTGGGTGCCAATTCTCCTTGGAATATTGCAGCTTATGGAGGCGACCAAGGGGTACAACAAGGCTTCTACAATTTTGACATTGGGGCTTCCAATAGCAATGCAGATAAAATCTGGGTAGGAACCATTCGGCTATCTGAGTCTTCTAACGGAGGACAAACATTTCAAAGTATAGGAGGAAACGAAAGCAGCAGACATACAAACATCCACGCAGATATTCAAGAAATAGTAGTCGTTGGCAATGATATTTGGGTGGCTTCAGATGGAGGAGTTGATTATTCCAATAATGAACTGCAAACACATGCTTCTAAAAAGTATGGAATCAATGGAGCAAATTATTGGGGCTTTGATGCAGGAAAAAGCATTGATGTAATGGTGGGTGGAACTTACCACAATGGAAACAATGCCCGTCATCCCAATTATACTCAACAAGCATTTCAATATTTAGCAGGAGCCGAAAGCCCCACAGGCTATGTTGACGGTGCCGACAACAATAAAATTCATTGCTCAGATATTTGGTCTAGTATCATTTCTACCACTGAAACGGTGCCCCGAACTTGGCTCTATAGTTTCTTAGACTTGTATCCAAACGAATCTTATGGAAAATCACAATCCAGTGAAATTGTATACGATGTCAATACACCCACTACTTGTTATCTTGGAAAAGAGGGGAGGTTTTACAAATCAACCAATAGTGGTCAAAACTTTACTTCCTTGTTTACATTTAATTCCAATCAAGGATCTGTCTTCGAAATAGAACAATCACAACAAAATGCCAATAAGTTTTATTTGGTTTTTTACAATACCACAAATGACAATAGTGAGCGAGGACAAATTTACAAAACAAACAATGGGGGAACAAGCTGGACAAAAGTTACCGACATTCCTGCTGCCAATCACCCATACTTGGAAATAAGCATCAATCCCAACAATGATGAAGAATTATGGGTCGCCAATACCCAGGGAGGAAGTGGTGAAAAAGTGTACAGAACCACCAATGGAGGAAGTTCTTGGACCAATGAAACACAAGCAGAAATTGCCAATGTAAATTTACATGACATTTTGTTTATTGAAGCAAGCAATACCAATAACAAAGATAGGGTATACATTGCTTCTGAAAATGCCATGCATTTTAAAAATGTAACAGATGCCAATTGGCAGAATATTTCTGGTGGATTGCCGCTTGCTTATGCACCCAATCAAATGGCATTTTTTCCTAGCAGTCAGTTGCTCAGAGTTGCAACAAGAGGACATGGGATTTGGCAATTAGATGTATCACAGCCCTGTGATTTACAAGCTTCTATAGAAGAATTTACACTTTGTGCCAATGATAGAAAATATGTAGGAGTGGAGGTAGATGGTGTGGCAGATTACCAGCTTAGTTGGAGTGACGATGGAAATGCCAGTACTTGCAATCAAACATTGACCCAAATGGCCAATTTGTATACCACAGATGCCAATCAATTGATTACAGATTTTTGTGGCAATACAGCAGGAGAGTTTGTCGTAGATTTAAAAGTATTTACCAATTGCTACAATACCAATTCTTCCTTTAAAGGTAAAATAAATCTTAGCACCAATACCATTGAAGTTTTAGAGTACATTCATTTTAATCAAGTAACTCCAACTGCGATGTCAGGAAATGGTACTGCGACAGTCACATCGAGTAGTACTGCTTATGCAGCCTATCAATTGATATTAAATAACAACAAACTCTATTTAAACCATACCAATGCGCCCTGTGGCTCTGTTGGCTACATTAGACTAGAGAGTGGAAGTATTGGAACAAATAGTGGTTGTGCCAAGACAATTCCCGAAGGAAGTAATTTGACATTAGATGGGGGAGACCAGTTTATAACAGACTTTTGTTCCATAGCAGGAATGTATTATGTAGACCTTGAATTTATCACGAATTGTTACAATACAGAAGCCAGTTTAAAAGCCATCGTCAATACTGAGGCAAATACAATAGATGTCTTAGAATACATTCATTTTAATGAAGCTTATGCATCCTCAATGTCTGGTGATGGGACAAATTCGGTAATCTCTACTAGTGCTGCTTATGCACAAATAGAGGTTTGGGTTTCTGGTACATCTTTGTATTTAGATGTAGAAAATATGCCTTGCGGTTCCAATGCTATTGTAAGAATCTTAAATGGAAACATTCATCCTGCCAAAGAAATTACAAGTTCTGGAACATACCACGTAGATATTCTTAACACAGCTTCTTGTATGGAAACCAAAGAGATAACAGTAAATGCCAACAATTTAACTTATACCATTGAAGATTTTTCAAATTGTGCAAATACAGGCTATGTGGGAATAGAAGTAGATGGTGTAGACAATTACTTTGTTGATTGGTCTAATTCACCCATTGAACGTTTGTGTCAAAATACTTTAGAGGAAGGAGCAAATTTAAGTACAACTGATGCCAATCAATTGATTACCGATTTTTGTGGCAATACCACAGGAGAATATTATATAGCATTAGAGGTGTTTACCTCTTGTTACTCAAAAATATCAAGCTTTGAAGGAAAAGTAAATTTAAATAATAATACCATTGAAGTGTTAGAATACCTTCATTTTAATGATACGAGTCCATCTACAATGTCAGGAAATGGTACAGCAACACTTACATCAAGTAGTGCTGCTTTTGCGGAATACCAAGTAATTTTAAATGGGAATAAGCTGTATTTAAAACACAGTGTACAGCCTTGTGGATCTGGATACATTAAAATTACACAAGGGAATTTACGCCCTTATGATTGTATGCAAATCCTCCCTGAAGGAGACAATTTAAGATTGAATGATGGAGATCAGCTCATTACAGATTTTTGTTCAATAGACGGAAGTTATTACATTGACCTTGAGTTTTTGACCAATTGCTACAATACCGAAGCCAGTCTAAAAGCCATTGTCAATACCGAAACAAATACAATAAATGTTTTAGAATACATTCATTTTAATGAAACAAGCCCATCTACCATGTCTGGTGATGGGACAAATTCGGTAATCTCTACCAGTGCTGCCTATGCACAAATAGAGGTTTGGATTTCGGGTACATCTTTGTATTTAGATGCAGAAGATATGCCTTGTGGGGCTAACTCTATTGTAAGGGTTTTAAATGGAAACATCCATCCTGCTAAGGGAGTCAATAGTACAGGGATTTATTCTGTAAGCATTATTTCAGAATCGGGATGTAGGTATACAGAAGAAGTAGAAACAATGAATTTGTCAGGTCCATGTGACGACGGTGATGAGTGTACCACAGGAGATACCTACAATGCTGCTTGCAATTGTATTGGTACTTTTGCCGATTCAGACAACGATGGTGTTTGTGATGCCAATGATAGTTGTCCCAATGAGGACGATTCTCTTATTGGTACAGCTTGTGACGACGGAAACGATTGCACTACAGGAGACATATATGATGAATCCTGTAATTGTCTAGGTGCTTTTGCAGATGCTGACTATGATGGTGTTTGTGATGCCAATGATAGTTGTCCCAATGAGGACGATTCTCTTATTGGTACAGCTTGTGACGACGGAAACGATTGCACTACAGGAGACATATATGATGAATCCTGTAATTGTCTAGGTGCTTTTGCAGATGCTGACTATGATGGTGTTTGCGATGCCAATGATGTTTGTCCCAATGGCGATGATACAGTAGATACAAATGGTAACGGTATTCCTGATGAGTGTGATTCAGATACTTGTACCTATATAATATTGGATGAGGAAGATTTTGAAGAATCCTGGGGCATTTGGAGAGATGGCGGAAGTCATGCTAGGAGAAATGTAGAAGATGCAAATTATGCTAGCAGTGGTCAGTACTGTATTCGTTTGAGAAAAAGAGGAGAGCAGGCAACAACCGAAAGTATTTCATTGGATTTGAGTTCTTTTGAAGAAGTAAGCATTGATTTTTCATATTTCCCTAGAAGTATGGACAATTCAAACGAAGATTTTTGGCTGCAACTTTCAAATGATGGTGGAGATAGTTTTACGACCATACAAAAATGGAGTCAAGGAAATGAATTTGAAAATGGGAGGCTTTACCATGAATCTGTCAACATTGTTCAAAGCTTTAGCGCAAATACCCAGTTTAGGTTTCGTTGCGATGCCAATGGAAAAATAGATTTCGTATATATTGATGATATAAAAATTTCAGCTTGTACAACTGATCCCAATATCGATCCAAGTACGGTGTTTGATGCACCTGATGGCAACAGACTAGAGGGCATAACAGATTTTATCGGAAATTCAGACATTCAAAACATTAGAGTGTTCCCCAATCCTGTTGCAAAACTTCTCTATGTATTCATCCCCGATGAAATCCTTGACGAATTGGAAAATGATTTAACCGTCAATGTTTATACCATAAATGGGAAAACAGTTTTGTCTAAAACGTTTGAGATAGACCATACTATAGCCATTGATGTAAATGCATTGACATCTAATCAAATGTACATTGTTGAGTTGAGTACGGCCTATAGAAATCTTTATATAAATAAGTTTATAAAACAATAATAGCAGTAAGGATATTTAAACGCAATCTTAGTACTGTGTAAAATAAGTAAATATGTATTTTGGGTAGTAGA
>JAHDIA010000371.1 GCA_020631035.1 Chitinophagales bacterium
CTCCCTCAATTGTGTAACCAATGTTTTGAAGAACTTCTTGTTTGAGGTTTTTGACATAGTCCTCTATCAGCTCAATAGATTGTACTCTAGAGAGATTTTCTTTTTCGGATAAGAATGTAATGAAGTAATCCTCGTCGGCTTCAATGGCTGAATTGAAACGAACGCCTTTTTTGGGAGGCTCAATGGTCTGTTGCTCTTCATTGATACGGGCGGGTGTTTGAAATGTAATAAACGTGCCCAAACCTTTGACAGCAACTTTCTCTATTTGAAATAAGAGCTCTTTTAAGTATTTATCTATAGTATTCACAATTAGGGGAATTAGTATCTTAAAATAATCCCACCAAGGAAGTTGATTCCGTAGGCAGGGTAATGCAAATATCGTTGATATTTGGAATGAATGATATTGTTTACATCTACAAAAAAGTACAAATTTTTTGATAATTTATAATCTAAGTTAAGATTTAAATCTATGATTTCCTTTAATGTAGTGATTGAACCATCTGTTTCCTTGGCTTTCCGCTTACCTAATACCACAAAATCCGCTCCAAGATTGAGTTTCTTTGTCAATGCAAAGTCCATTCCCAGATTAAAAGTCAAGTTGGGGAGATGCCAAGCGTGTTGTTCCTCATCGGTGTCATATGTATAGTACGTAGCGGTTGCGTGAATGTTTGTTTTTTTGTCCAACAGATAGGCCAAACTGACTTTTCCACCAAAGGAGGTCATAGAGGAATCGTACACTATTTTAAATTGGCTGCTATCGGCAAAATAATTGTCAAACAAGGGCTGATTTTCGAAGATGAACTGACCACCCGAAACATCATAGGTAAATCCTGCGCCTATATTCCCTTTGAAACCCAAATAGCGGCTCTCTTTGCGGGTATTGAAAAAGGGCTGTATTTGATTCAAAAATGGGTTTAAGGCCGTAAGTTTGCGATAGTTGTTGTGAATCAATTGCTTGTCCCAACCAGCATAAACATTGAGATATTTCTCCAACAAATGAATGTTGGCAAACAAATAGGGATAGGGAACAAATTCGTCTTGGTCAATCATTAAAGAGGCTCCAAGCTTGACTTCGCCAAAAGGCTGCTTCCAAAATACATTGGGCAAAGCCGAGAAAGCAAGGGTATTGATTTCGTTAAATTCGGCAAAAACAGTATCGGAATAGCTTGTATAATCAAAGTACAATTCAGTCCCAAAACCAATGCCATTTTGAGTGTCTTTGTATAAAGCACTATTAATCATAAAGTTATGTTCCGACTGATCTCTGTTTGACCAAAAATAATGATAGTTGAAGTTGGTTTTGTGCTCAAATTCTGAACTGTGTTCTTTAATATTGCCCAATTCCAACTGCAAAGGAATCGTTTGGTAGACGATACCAATATCGTCCCTTTCAGGCAAAAGTTGGGGAATACTGTCTTCGGGTTCAATGGCATAGTAAAAATAGCGATCATGTTCGTAACCGATATTGGCATCCAAATAGACTTTGTCTCCAAAGAATTTGCCATATAGTTTGCCAGCATTCTCCATAAAATCTTGCGGAAAATCACTACTCAATCTCGAAGAATGGTGTTTGAGATTGAGCCCAAAAATATTGTCATTGGGTCGATTGCTACTCAAGGTCAAATCGGCATAGGGCGTCCAATAATTGCCAAAGCCCGCTTTCAACCAAAAGTTGAACAAATCTTCCTCCTCTTTTTGGCTCTTGTTTTTTAGGGCAAGTGGTTTGAGCTTGGGCGGATCAAAACTCAAGGTCAAAAAGCGATTGGGCACTTGATAGTTGTTAAAAGTAGGAGCTTGCTTACTACTACTAGGAACAGGATCAGGCGTAATCGTAATTTTTTTCGCCTTTGCCAAAATAGGCTCATACAAACGAACCACCTCAATAGATTCCGACTGAATTGGTCCCGTTTCTTCAGGTTCAGGATCGCTCACCTGTGCCATTCCCCATTGTGTTCCCAACAAACACATCAATAACAATAATCTATATTTTTGAACAAACATCATCTTGTTAAATTTAGATTTTAGAATGACGAGTTACGAATGGCTCCCATTTTCTGTTCTATCTACATTCGTCATTCTACACTCGTAATTTGAATTATTGTGCAACGTCATTGGTTCTAGGCTACATTCAGTCTGGTTAACCAACGCATACTTCATTCTTCGCACCAAGTTTCATCCACCCGCAACATCCTACGCTTCATTAATTGTAAGTTGTAAATTATAAATTGGAATTAACAGTCCATTTTGACACTCACAACTTTTCTGGGCATCCTAGTCCGCTTCGCCCCTCGCTCCTCGCCCCTCAAAATCAATTGTCCTCATCCAGCTCCAACTGATTGCTGTCTTCCGTTTCTTCTTCGAGTTTTGACTTTGCTTTTTCTTTGGCCATTACATCCGCTAATTTTCGCTCTGCATCTGCCTTTAATTCTGCATCCCCCTCGTAATTGTCTACAATACTTTTAAGGGTTTGCTTAGCCTGGTAAAGTTCCCCCTTCTTAGCATAAATATCTCCCAATAAAATGAAAGATTTAACAACCCAATATTCTTGTTCGGGTGTTTCTCGATCAATTCTAAAGCACGCTTCTTTGGCTTCTACAAGTTTGTTTTGGGTATAGAGCATTTCAGCTAGTAAATAACGTGCCTCAGCTCCCAATTCCCCATTGTCTTTGATCGCAACTTGTTTAAAGTTGTTTTGTGATTGGGTGATTTCTCCCTTTCGGTAGGCAATTTTTGCCAAGAAGAAATTCGCCTCCAATTTGTCTTTAGAACTTGCCCTGCGATCTGCCAAAAGCTTATTACCATAGTTGATGACATCATCATCTCGTTTCAAACTATAGGCAGATTTGGTCAAACCTTTGAGGGCTTCGGTAGTAATTTCGGGCTGAGAAGCAATGCTCAACAATCGTTTGTAATACTGAAAGGCTTTCTCATCGTTTTTATCGACCACAAAGGCAATTCTTGCCCCACGCATCAAAGATTTCTCTGTAAAGATGTTGGATTTTTGCTTGACAATAAAGTCAAAATCATCTCTAGCTTGGCTATATCTTTTGCGTTGGTAGAGACAATCCCCACGATAAAAATGTGCATACAATACATAGGCACCTCTTGGATGTGCCTTGAGGTATTTGTTGAATTCTGTCACCGCTTCAAGACAATTGCCTTTTTCATAGAAACTCTCCGCAAATTGGTACATAATGGTATCCTGGCCACTGGTCGAAATTTCAATTTCAGGAGCCGATTCAATATAGTCAAAATAGGCATCAGAATCACCTTTTGCCATATATACCTCTTTGAGGTTGATGACTGCTTGCTGGGCTTCGGGTGTATTCGGAAATTCCTTGATGACTTTGTCGTAATAGGTTATGGCAGGGTCGTATTCGTCAATATTAAAGAACATTACCCCCAAATCGACCAATGCTTGTTGGTAAAATTTACTTTTGGGATATTCCTCTATGAGTTTTTGTAGGGCAATGATGGATTCATTGTAGTTTTGTTGCAACGAATGTGTATTGGCGGTTTGATACAATGCATCATCGCTATAGTAAGATTTAGGATACGACTTGCTTAGTCCTTCCAAAATCTGAATCTTTTTGTTGTAGTCTTGTTCCAAGCCTGCAATCATTCCCGTTTGGTAAGTGGCATAATCTGCGCCATCCATTTTTCTAGAAATGACCTTTTGGTATTTACCTTCTGCCTGTTTGTATTTACGGTTGATAAAGTAACAGTCGCCATTTCGCAAAAGCGCATCTGCATAAATCTTGTCATTGCTACTACTCGTTACCAATGTAGTGGGTACTTTTTCAAAGTGAGGCAATGCCTTATTGTATTGCTTTTCGGTAAAATATCCATAAGCAATGGTATAGTGGGCAATGCCAGGTGATACCTTCTCATTGCTTTGCCCAGGAGAAGCCAAGTATTTGTTGAGTTCTTTTTCACACTGTCCAAAATTGTTTTGGGCATAATACATCTGCCCTTTCCAAAAGTGAGTTTGTGCCACCAACTGTCGATCGTTTGGATAAGTCAAGGACTTCTCAAAATGCATCAATGCTTGCTCCATTTTGTTGGCTCCATAAAAATCAATTGCCTTGGCATAGGTAATACGCTGATAGGTATTTTTAAGGCTTTGGTTTTTGTTGGGAATGGACTCAATGATTTCGATGGCCTGACTGTAGTTACTGGTTTGTTCCAATATTTCTGCCAAGAGCGATTTGGCTTCATTGTTCTCAGGTGCAGTGGGGTAGTCGCTGATGAATGCCAATATAGAGTTCAAAGCATCGGTTTGATTGCCCAACTCATAGGACAATTTACCAAAGTTGAAGGCAGACACTCGTTTGATTTCTTGGTCAGCATCTAGTTCACTAGCTTGCTTAAAGGCATTACGAGCTTTCTCTTTGTCACCCACTTTGATGTAGCAGTCTGCTAGGTGGTAGACTGCATTTTGTCCAAACTCATCAGTCAAAGTGTTGAGTTCAAGAAAGTTCTCAATGGCGTCTTCGTACTTGCCAAATTGGTATTGAGTATAGGCGAGCAAGTATAAATCCTCTTTGCTCACCTTATTAGAATATTCTACATAGTAGGCCAAATAGGGTAGGGCCTCTGCAAATTGTTTTCGGTCGTAATAGGTTTGCCCGACAATTTTGTTCATCTGGGTTTTGTACTTGAGTCCAGGCTGGTCAAGCTTGGGAATGGTGTAAGACAAAATCTTATCCGCATTTCCCTGTTTGTAGTAAATTTGAGTTACATAGTAAGGGATGATGTTTTTGTATCGGGTGGTATTTTCTACAACCAAAAAGTTTCGGACAGCTTTGTCATAATCCCCTTCCTCAAAAGCAAGGTAGCCCAAATAATAAGAGGCATCAATGTAATGTTCTCCCTTCATTCGGGCAACAATGTCAAAATACTTATAAGCCTCATCAAATTGCTTTAAATTGAAGTTGCTATAGGCTTGCATGAACTTAAAATGCTCATAATCATCATAGGCCAAATCATCTTCAAAAATTTCTTCAAAGCAACTAAGGGTTGCACGGTATTGTCGCTTATCATAAAATATCTTGCCCAGTTGGTAATTTGCCAAGGAATTGTAGTAGCGGTTGTTGCCATATTCTTCCACGAACTGGCTAAACAAATAGACCACATCTGGCTTGGCAAGTGCCTTGGAACACATAGCGATCTGATAAGCTGCATCCATTTTATGGAATTCACTCAATTCCTTAGGTGGGTCAACAACTTCTATGGCATTCCGAAAGCTTTCTTGTGCTAAGGTATAATTGCCCAAACGAAAGTATTCCTGAGCTTGTTTGTAGGTCAACAAGGGATCAAGGTACTTATAAGTTTGTTGGGCATTGACCAACAATGTAAAACAGCAAAATAAAGAAACGGCGACTATCTTGAAGGTATTCATGAACCAGTGAGTTTGAATCTCATTTAAGAGCCTGTAGAGGACTCTAAGTTTAAAAAAGCTAATAGTAACAAAGGGAAATGACTCAAAAATAGTCTTTCCATTACCAAGTAAAATGGAGTAAATAAGTTGAGCCAAAATTTGAAGCAGAAGGTCAGAAAATATCAAGTCAAATGGCTCTAGTTATTTATTTCGTTTTACTAAATCAATCCTAAAACAAATTAATTCTTTGTAAAATTATGTTTTTTGGAAAGAAAATGGCTTCTACAGATGAAAAATCTGCCATATAAATTGAAAAAATTTCTATAATGGGAAGTTAGAGCAATACTTTAAGTGTATGTATTCAACCAATTGATTAATAATTTATTGTGTTTGTATAAGTTTTATTTATCAAGACTAGAAACCAAGTCATTGTTATTTGGACTTATCCACGATTTTTCTTATTTGATTGGCTTCCTTCATTATTTTAATCAATTCGTCGGTATTTTTTTCGGCAATCAAATCTCTAAACTCCTGCATCTTTTGAATATAAGTATCTAAGACCTCAATCACATTGTCAGCATTTTGGGTAAAAATGGGTTCCCACATAAAAGGCGAACTTTTTGCCAGACGAACAGTGGAGGCAAATCCCCCACTCGCCATATCGAAAATAGCCTTTGCACTTTTCTCTTTTTCCAAAACTGTAGAGGCTAGTACAAAAGAACTGATATGAGAAATATGAGAAACATAGGCCGCGTGTGTATCATGTGCCTGTGCATCCATATGAAGTGGTGTCATATACAAAGCCTTGTACATCCGCTCAACCAATTCCACTGCATCCTTGTCGCTATCTTCAGCATTACAAATGATGCTGACCTTTTCCTGAAACAAGTTTTTAATAGCGGCACTGGGACCACTGTATTCTGTTCCAGCC
>JAHDIA010000372.1 GCA_020631035.1 Chitinophagales bacterium
TGACTCTAGATTCATTTTCTCAAAGAGTTTCTCTAGTTTTTCGGCTCCATACTGCTCACTTAGTATGGTCCATTCTGCTTGGGAAAGCGGTAAAAAAGCAAGGGTATCAGCACCATCTGAACCTTTACAAAATCGAATTTCAAAATCGGGCTGAATGATTTTATTCAGTGTGACAATGGTGGTATCTCTATCCATTATACCTGTTTTGGGATAAGGAACATGGTGTGTCTGATCTTGGTAGGTAATTGCTAAGCCATCGCCATCTTCTACTTTCGTCATCTCTGCTGTCAGGCTTTGGGTATTGAGGCATTTCTCACAATACTTTACAATAGAATCATCAAATTCTCGCCAATCAACCCACATAATGATGTCATAGCCCAATCCGACAAGGTCTTCATAGCTTTCTGATTGTATGTATTTTTCTAACTTTTTCAATTTGTCCATAATGTGCTGGGTTTTGGTTCATTTCAGTTTTGGTAACCACAAATATAATGGGATTGTTGGTTTTATAGTTCCTAAAAAGTTGTGAATTGTAAGTTGTAAATTATAAGTTGGCAAAATGGTTTGTCAATTTACCATTCATAATTCACCATTTATAATTCTATATTGGACGGAACGTTGGGGGCTTCGTGGGTGGGTGTCTCCTGGCTATCCGCTTTTGCATGGCAACCGCTACTATCCAGCGTAGAATCGGCTCTCTTTGTCCTTCGTTGGATGGAGTGATTTTGTGATTAGTTAATTGTGTAATTGGTTGATTCGTTGAAACCCCAATCAACCCAATTACCTAAAAACTACTTTCCTTGAAAACTAGGACGTCTTTTTTCGTTGAACGCAGTGACACCTTCTTGGTGATCTTTGCTATAGCCTGCAATTTCTTGGTATTGGGCTTCTATTTCAAGCATTGTTTCAAGATCAGAATTGAAGGATTGATTGAGCATTTTTTTGATGAGTCCAATGGCCTTGGTAGGAGCTTGGGCATAGTAGTCGGTTAATTTTTTAACTTCGGCATCGAGTTCTGCCATAGGGACAACCCTAGAGACTATGCCCAAATCTTTGGCTTCTTGTGCACTTACTTTGCTACCGAGTGTACACATTTCGAAGGCTTTGTGTGAACCAACCATACGAGGCAAAAAATAGGAAGATCCTGAGTCGAGTACCAAACCAATGTTGACAAATACTTCGATGAGTGAAGCGTGTTCGGCTGCCACAATGATATCGCTTGCCAATGCCAAGGAGCAACCAGCACCTGCTGCTACTCCATTGAGACGGCAAATGACGGGTTTGGGCAAAGAACGCATTGCTTTAATTACTGGATTGTAACGTTTGCGAACAGAGTCACCCAGATTGCGTTGTCCAACTTTGTCTTTAACCGCTTTGACATCTTGACCAGAGCAAAAAGCTTTTTCACCAGCACCTGTCAACACAAGCACTCGTACAGATTCGTCTTTCTTTGCTTTTTTAAAAGCGTCAGCAAGAGCGAAGTTCATTTCGTCTATAAAGGCATTGTAACGGTCGGGACGGTTAAGAGTGATGGTCGCTATGCCATTTTCAACTTGATATAAAACAGTATCAGTACTCATATTTTTTACTTTGTTGATTTTTTTATGAACAAAAATACAAAATAAAAAGAGAGTCTTTGGCATCCTAGGTCTTACTTGCTGTCTTGCAATTCACTTAGTTTTGCATTGACCCATTGGGGAATGATTTTTAGATAGGTTAAATGGTAAGTAGAGGGTGCAGGAAGATTGCTTAAAAAATCAGATAAGATATTGATTTTTTCCTCATTTGAATGGACATTGAATAAATTTTTAAATAAAGAAAAAACATATTGAGGCATAGGAGTATCTAAGGGCAATTTTTTTAGAAAATAATTTAAGGAACTTAGCTCGCTTTTGATTAAAGATCTATAGTTTAGTTCATATAGTAGAATCAATCTAGTGAGTTTGATAGTGAGTTTTTCTTTTGGAATCATTGGAACCTCTTCAGGGTCAGATAGAATATTCCACCAGTCTAATGCTGTCGAATATTCCTTAAATGAAATACAAAGAGATACCACATTGTATAAAAGTAATTTTTTGCGAGTTTGATGAAACAAATGTTTGTAGTTGTCAAAGTCTTTTTTAAAGGTGTTTAAAAACTTGGTTTTTTCGTTTGGTGGTGGTGGCTGTATTTTATAAATAGAGGACATAAACCCAAGATAGAAATAGCGACAAATGGCGAAATACTGTGGTTCATTAGGGGTAATGTTTTGTAAGAAGCTCAAACCTCTTTTGAGGGGTTCATATTCTTTTTGATGGAAGCAAGCGATAAAGTAATTATTGAACAGATTGAAATAAACACCAGGATGTAATTCTGCTGATTTTACATTGTGCAATAGTTGTAAGCACTTTGATGAATAGGTGTAAAAGTTTTTATCATCCACCGAGTAAAGAAAAAAGTAAATGACTGATTTAATTCGGTAAAACTGAAATTTTGCTCTAGTAGACAAAGCAAGCGATTCTGATTGGAGAAGTGAATGATCCAACAAATCTTGGAACGCTTTCTGGTCTAAAGATTCATTTACTTTATTGGCTTCTAATAGTTCGATAAAGTGCAATCCCAAAAGTTCATATTTGTTGAGATTGCTGAGTATACGAATCAATTTGTGCTTTTCATTGTACATCTCAATAAGTTGTTGAGATGTCTGACCGTGGTCTCTGATGTGTAAGATGCTTTTTTCGGTATCCAACATTTGTAGAAGCAATTCAAAACGCTCGCCTTCATATGCTTTCTGTTTGATTTTTTTTATCATTTTGAGTGCATCTTCTAGCTGACCCAACTGTTCCAATAAAAGAATGCGATTCATTGCAGTTTGAAAGAATTGATTGGGAGATCGCTTCTTTTTATAGGCGGAGAGTGAATCTAAGATGGCATTGTGTAGGTATTGTATTTTTAGACTTAAATTATTGATGCCAATTTGGGCGACCTCATTGGTAATTACTTCTGAATAATTAGAGTATTTGGCAAGGACATCAAACAGAGCAATGTAATCTAGTTCATTGGTAGAGCTATAAGATTTGGCCCTTTGCTTGAAATACCGCCTCTCTGACCGATTCATTCCCAAAATTAAATTGTGTAATTTCTTCAAATTCTTCATGCAATGATTCTATCTAGTCTATTTAATACTGGGGACAATTTATGTTATAATGAAAAATACCCCAACTTGTTAAGTTGTTCAAAATACAAAAGAGGGATAAAAGGGTATATATTTAGGGAATTATCTATATGGGCGAAAGGTAGATAGTTTTTGCGAATAAACAAAATTCAAAGGCTTGTTGATGATAATTCTGTTTCTTTTTGTCAAAAATACATCATTATACATTAGGCGTGCAAATAGCTTTTTATACAATAAATGCAATCATTTGCATAATAAAACCAACCAAATATCCAACATATATTTCCTGTGGGGTGTGGGCTTTAAGTATCAAACGGGCAGTACCAACAATACCTGCAATTAGCACGCCCAATGCCAAAACACTACTCAATCCATAAAGTGAAACAAAGCTAGCAATGACAATGATGGCTAAAAAATTTCCCATACCCATTGCATGAAGACTGATTTTGAAATACAATACATTGATAAAATAGGCTGCCATTACTGATAAGAAAGCTCCCCACATTACATCTGTCAACAATTCAGGCATTTGTAGCCTAAATTTAACAACAAAATAAGTCCAAAACAAAAAGAAAATCATCACCAAAAAAGGCAACGCCCGCTTTTTTCGATCAGAGATAGTAAAGTCTTCAATCAGTTTGGTCTTTTGCAAAATGACCATAATCAACAAAGGAAAAATGACAGAATTGGCCAATACAACACTCAATAATCCAGCCCCTTGACGGGAGTCAAATGAACCAAAGTAAAAGGGATTGCACCACATCAAAAAGAGTATCGCATAAAAGGGCAAAAATATAGGGTGCAACAAGTATGAGATTATATGTGCCAAGTATCTTTGTATCATACATGACAAAGGTAGTTTTTTATACTGAAAAACAGTAATTGTCTGTACCAAATGCTAATAATTATATGTGTATTGCAAATGTTTTTTTTGAATTTAATTTGTTGGTTTTCAATTGTTTGTGATTTATTGGTATTGTAAAAAAAACAATGTTATATAAAATGCAACAAGTAAACATTATAGATTATGTGATTTTACGGCTCCTTTATACACAAAAATATATATCTTTGTAAGATAGAATCGGCTGGGAATATATATAGGAAAAATCATTAACCAATTATTATAAAATATAAGTATTATGAGAAAAATCTTTTTAAGTTTAGCAGTTGCTGCTTTTAGCTTTTTGGCTATGGGAGAAACAGCTAATGCTCAATCAAACACTGTTAACTATGAGCTTCAACTCAACAAAGAAGTGAGTGTACTAGAAGTTCAACAAATGAACTTGGAACAAATGCTTCAATTGTTCCCACAAAACCAACGCAATCACTTTGCAGGTACTCTTCAAGGAAAATCTCAAGTATACAGAGAAGACGCTACCGACCTTTTGAGAAGAGTCATTGTAAAATATTTGGAAAATAAATAATTCACTACATAATGAAAAAATTTACTTACTTAATTCTTTTCTGCCTCTTGAGTGTCTTTGCTTCTGTGCAAACTCAAGCTCAGGCAGACGATGGTGTATGTACACCTGCTACAACGGTAGATGCAATTACTACTACACCAGACCCAGCTCCTGCAACAGCTTGCTCCAATGGAACCAATGTGCCTACATTTGGTGCAGCTAATGGTTCTTTGCCAGATGCAGAGTATGTTGTTGAACTCAATGGTGTTATTGATGACATTAACCTAACAGGTGCGCCTTTGACAGCTCCTGCAGATGGAGATGTTGTTTGTGTTACAGCTTTTACCTATGATTTGGCCGAAATCAACAATATTTTAAACCAAGCCAATGGTATTTGTCCCATCATCAATTGTGACAATGCTTTTGGTATTCCTGGTCTGACACAGGCTCTTTCTGATTTGGTAAATGGCGTCAATGATGGGATGCCAGGTTTGAATGGTTTGGATGAAGCATTGGCATTGGCTGGTTCATTTGGTACACCTATTGGAAGTGTGGCAGATGCAGTGACGGCTTTGGATGCGATCAATCCACAAATTGGTGGTTTCTTTGGTAATATCTGCTACGCAACTTCTGCTCCAGTTTGTTACACTATAGACGATACTGACCCTGCTTGTATTGTTCCAACTTGTGCAATCGAAGCTGACTTGATGGTTGCTCCTGCAGCTCCAACTTTTATGGATGCAGCTTGTGATGCTGACGGTGTGACTTTGATTCCTGGTTCTATTGATTATGCTCCTTCAGTTTGTCCTGCTGGATCAACTTTAGAATACTCTACTGATGGTGGAGCAACTTGGGGTGCAGCACCTGTTGCATACGATAACTCAGTTGCTATCACTGTAGATGTAAGATGTTTGTGTGATGAGGATGGAATGACTGCCAGTCCTGTTGTTTCTATTACAACTGCTCCAGGAATGTGTGTTCCAACAGTTGGATGTGGCATTTCTGCTGGTGAACCTGCTCCTGCTACTTCTGATGTTTGTTTGACAGGTACAGGTCCTGGTCCAAATGGTGAGCCAGATCAAGCTTCTTTCGATGTTACCAACATCTTTGGAACAGCTGGTCCTGCTGGAACACCTTCTTTGAACCAAAATTATGTAGTAGTTGATCCTACTAACAATGACGATATTATCAGTGTATCTAACACAGCTATTTTAGACCTTTCTGCGACTGGTTTAGGAGTAGGCGACCAAGCTTGTGTGTACTCTGTAGCTTATACACAAGAAACATTGGATGCTATCACTGCTTTCTTAGATGATACATTCTTTACAGGTGATTTCTGTGTTCCTGTAGTTGGGCCTTGTGCAGAAGATGTAATCCCAGGTGTACCTTTCGGAACATTGGATCTTTCTGGTTTCCTCAATGCTGTAAATGGCATTTTTGAGTTTGTAGGCTTTGACTTTACACAAGCCGACATCCAACAGTGGTGTGTAGATCAATTATTGACCATTCCTACAGGTGGTATTCCTGTTGTTGGTCCACTCATTGGCGACATCAATGTAGATTTGACTACTGTTCCAGGTTTGCAGCCTGATGGTTTCTGTTGTGATTTCTCTAATACTCCACACTGTATTACCATCATTGATTGTACAGTAGCTGTTGACCCAGTTATAGGTTCTGCTGATCCTTGTAACTGTGCAATGGGTATCGATTTGGATGGCGATGCAACAAACGGCAACGAATTGGCTGCTGA
>JAHDIA010000373.1 GCA_020631035.1 Chitinophagales bacterium
GCATCAAAGCTATCTACTGTCAAATCACAAGCATCGTCTGGATCGGGTTCGGTATTTATACACTCACAAGCATCGGCGTCAAAACTATCGTCCGTCAAATCACAGCCATCGTCACAATCAGGGGCGACATTTACGATCTCACAAGCAGCGGCATCAAAGCTATCTACTGTCAAATCACAAGCATCGTCTGGATCGGGTTCGGTATTTATACACTCACAAGCATCGGCGTCAAAACTATCGTCCGTCAAATCACAAGCATCGTCACAATCAGGGGCGACATTTACGATCTCACAATTGTCAAAGTCAAAACTATCTTCCGTCAAATCACAATTATCGTCTACATCGGGGGCTTCATTTATACACTCACAACTCACAGGATCATAACTATCTGTCGTCAAATCGCAATTGTCGTCACAGTCAACCATTGGAGTATTGACACACTCACAATTATTAGCATCAAAACTATCTGCCGTTCCACAATCATTGTCGTCACAGTCGGGTGCTTCATTTAAGATCTCACAAGTAGCAGCATCAAAGCTATCTACTGTCAAATCACAAGCATCGTCTGGATCGGGTTCGGTATTCACACACTCACAAGCATCGGCATCAAAACTATCATCTGTCAAATCACAGCCATCATCACAGTCTGGTTCGATATTCATACAAGTACAAGCATCCAAATCATACTCATCTGTTGTCAAATCACAAGCATCATTACAATCGGGAGCTTCAAAAGGCAACACCTCCACCTCATCTGTTGCATTACAACTAGGGTCGCCCTCTATAGCAACAGTTAAGGTATAAATTCCTACTTCCGTTACCATCGGGTTTTGACTCGAACTGCTAAAGTTTCCAGGTCCAGACCAATCATACATTACTCCAGTTGCCGTCGAACCAGAACCATCCAAACTCACCGCTCCTCCATCAGCATCACCAGGACAATTCAGTGTTACATCTTCACCCGCATCTGCTGTCGGAGGCACACAAGTATAACAATCTATTATTTCAATTGTAGCAGTGGTCATATCATCACCACAAGGATCTGTTCCCTCCACCACAAATGTATAAGTCAAAGTGGTCTCAGCCATCATACCATCTACATCTATAATAGTATTGTTTACAGGCATACCATCAGCATCTTCCCAATTACCAATACTAGGATCAACACCTGTCAACAAAGTATCTAAATCAACCATTGTTGTTCCATCTGCCGCATCATTACACAAAGTCGTACTTCCTCCACTTCCTGCATCGGGTGGATTGACAACTACCCAACTCACATCTATTGGATCGCAATAAAAATTATTGCCTGCTGTACTAGCTGGTTCAATGCTAAAAGTAACGGTAGTCGTTGGTGGTACACCTCCCAAAGCAGCCAATAAACTCAATCCGCTTGCTGTTGCACCACTAATACCTGGCAATACAGCTCCACCTTCATCAGTCCAAACAAAGTCAAGACCTGGCTCAGCATTAGATATTCCCAAGTTAACAGCAGTAAGCGGATCACCTTCACACCAAAGTGCATCCAATGGCTCCAAGGCTGGCTGGACTTCAAAGCCTAAATCTATTTCCGCTGCTGTACCACATCCATTGTCACTTGTTCCGTGAATCACAAAATTAACACTCGTTGCAATACTGGCAGGAAATTCCAAATTACCATTCATTATATCAAAGCCTGTAGGAGGCATTCCAACAAAGGTCCACTCCACAACATCCGAACCAACATCTAGCAAATTATCTAAATCAAATACATCATAATTGCCACATAAAACAATGCTATTCAATGGATCAACATTTGTAGCTATAACAATGCTGGGTTCTGACAAATTGGTCACTGTTAATGTATAGGAACCATTGCTAATGTCATAACAGATGCTATTGGCATTCAATGCAGCTTCCAAAGCAGCAACACTTGCAAAAGAGCTTAAATCAATTCCGGCACCATCTACTCCTGTTACATCTACCAACAATCCAAAAACTTCATAAGTCCCTACTGTACTAGCAGGAAAAACCCCATCAGCATTGATGGCAACAATGTCTGTTGTATTGTCTGGTCCTGTAATGAGGTACAAATAATCAGTTGTTCCCGTACCACCATTAGGATCATTTCCCAAAGAAGCTTCAAAATTACTTGGCGGATTGGTTATACATAGTTCTACATTCATTGGTGGCAATGGATTGCCCGCAACTGGACTACTACACACCAACTCTTGTGTCATAATGTACAATTCTTCTACAGAATAACAGTCATTTTGGATACCTGCACAATTGCCATTTTGACCATATACTACATAAATAGTGGTATTAACTGAAACTGTCACTTGTGTACCAGCTTGTCCTCCATCTTCATCCATCACAAAAGTGCTTGGATTAAACGGATTAAATGCCGCATCATTTGGATTGACATAGTAAAAACACAAATCCGAAGGATCGGGATAATTGGCTGGCAGATAATCTTCTATGGTAATGCTGTTCAAAGGCATTCCACCTCCATCCAAAAATATTTCTGCCATCTCTGTAATATTGTCTAAGTTGGGTGCTCCTGTAATGGTCACCATAGCAGTATTGTTTCCACCAATATTCAAATTGCAATTGTCATTATTGGCACTGACCAATTCGACCATTCCCGTCTCACCAATTGGAATGCTTGCAGGATTGTCAAAAACAACTATGGATACAGGATCACCTCCATCTACTGTATAATACAAAGTCCAAGGTCCTTGCTCTCCCAAACCAAAGTCAACTTCAACTGAACCATCTGTGGCACAGTTACCATCTGAAGAATTGGTAATAGACACTGTTGAGGTCGGAATAACTGTCACTTGTATCGGAATGTCCAAATTGTTGTTGGCACAATCGTCATCGGTCAACAACTGCATAGTATATTCTGTATAACCAGGTGTTCCATTAACTTGAATAAATATAGAATCTCCCTGAATAGAACAATTGGGATCATCCACACAATTAATCGAAGTAGGGTCATCATTAATCATATACGCCAAGGCATAATTTCCACTCACACTCCCACTAGCAAGCATTACAATCTGTGCCGCTTCATTCTGACAAGTGGTAATACTAGGTGTCAATACTTCCAACTGTGGTACACTAAAATTGGCAGGAATGCTAAAAAAGGCATCTGTTTCTTCTCCTGCACCACTGCCACAATCTTCCCCAAATGGACTCAATACGGATACAAATTCCAAAGGACTACCCAAATCAGCGATTTGCTCTGGAGTCAAATTCACATCTATACATTCATCATCTACTGCAACGCCATTTCCACTACCAGTACATTGAGAAACAGCCACAATGGTAAACTCATCTATACGAAAAGTACCATTGGTTGGGTTGCTCGCTCCATAAGGATAAATTCTAAAGCAAAAAACACCTCCTCCTATTACATCTATTGGAAAAGGCTCACTTATAGTCGAACTTGTAGAAGCTTCATAACTATGGCAAAACTCCTCTGTAACATTCATAAGAGCATCAAAAGGAACAGGATTTCCTGCATCTACTAAAGTCAACAACATATTATCAGGTCCACTAGAAGAATGTCCATAATTAAAACTAATCTCATTGATACTATAATCACAACCTGTATCCAACTCTATACAATGCTCAATATAAGAATCGCTTCCCAAGGCTCCTCCTGCACCAGCAGCCGTCCAAGTATTGGAGTTCAAATAACGGTCTCCATCTTCCGCACAATACTCAACACTGGCTGTTCCAAAATAATCAAATCCTGCTGGTCCTCCTCTAAAAGGCGCACTAATGGAATGTGCCAATCCCCCAGCATTCATAATTTCTCCATTGGGTGGTGGATTGTCATTATTGGTAACTGGTGTTCCATCAGGATTGTTATCATATTCCCACAAAAAAGTAGCACCATCTTGTCCTACACCAGATAGAGGAACATCAATGCTCCCCAAAAACAATTCTTCTTCTATATTAACGGTTCCATTGTCACTCAAATAAATAGAGACATTCCCTCCAGGGGGCAAATTTTCTCCACTAAAACAAACTTCAAAAGGAATGCCCGCACACAAATAATCATTGCTCGGCAAGGTCGGAATAGAATCCCGCATAGAAAAATTAATGGGGCAAGAAGGTGGAGCCAAACACGCCACATCAATACTAATAATTTCTGGAGTATTTATACAAGAATTTCCATCCACTACTTCTACAGTTATGGGACCATTCAACTGATTGGTCAAGCCAAACACTCCCAAACTATTGCTTTCAATCAAACTACCATTGTCATACAAAGAATACACATTTTGATAACCTCCACTCACCAAAGAAGCAACATTGATGACCCCAGGATTAAAATCATCGGGACATACAACATCATTGTCTGAAACGACCAATGGCGGAACAATCAATACTTGTGCTCCTACCCTTTCGTAACAATCATTGTACACCGCAGAACCAGGAAAAGAAGTCGTTCCCAACAAATTGGTAAAATCATCCCATTGAAATTGGAAAGAAAAACTCCCATCTGAAGGAAAATTAATACCATCCACACTGTATTCAAAAATAGTAGTCGATGTCCCCACACCAGCCTCTTGCACCACATCCCAAGCTACATATTCCGATATATCCAAAGGATTACGTACCCAAGAACCTGTCAAACCAGAAGCATCCATCATTTGCGTTTGTACCTGTTGGTGATTGTACACCTCAAGCATAAATGTCAAATCAGGTGGAGAGCAAAAAACCAAACTAGCCGTTTCCAAAGGCTCAAAAGCCCCACCATTGGCACTCACAAAAATCGCCCAAGTATCCCCATCATTGGCAACACCAGGAGTCGGATGGTCTGTATCCACCCAATCACCACCAATCAAAGCCAAAGAATTGTTGCAATTGTCCCCAGGATAAGGAACATTCGTATAGACCGCATCATCTATCTGTGGAGCAATAAAAGTTGCATTCGGACAACCATCATCTGGTATAATCGGCACCGCATTTCCATTGGGAGCCGTTCCCAAAGTATAAGCACCAGTTTCCACCAAGCCCATCGTTTCTCCTCCACTCCATTTCAAAGCTTGCTCAATTGCCCCAAACTCATCAAACAAAAGAAGCTGATCACCACCATTAATGAGGTTAAAACCCGCAGCAGCAGGATCATACAAAGCCCCATTGCTAGAGTCACAAACATCTAAGTCTAAAGATAAGCCAGGAAAATCGCAAATATCACACGCAATCCCAGAAGTAGGCCCTCCAGGAAAATCAGCCGTTGTTCCAATGCCGTCTACACCAGCTTCCTCACTACAGCCAATCAAAAATGTCTCACCAGGAGCAAGTGTCGTACCACTCGGAATCCTCACAGCCCAACGGGTATTGGTCAAAAGCCAACAAGATATATCAACAGGGGTCCCACCATTGTTACTCAATTCCACAAAAGCATCATTTCGCCCTTCACTTTGCCCCGCATCCGCCATCACTTCATTGATGACCACCTGTGCCTGCATATTAACTGAAAGCAAAACACCTAAAAACACCAAGGCAATTAGTTGTTTTGTCCACCCAATCGAAGCAACTGTATTTTTCAAATTCATTAGTTTATAAGGTATAAAGCTTGTTACCGAGCAAATATAACAAAAAGCAAGGGGACACCAAACGCTTAAGAAGCGAATAAACTGTGAGTTTCCGACAAAGTTTAAGATTTAACACTCACAGAGATAAAGTAATCAGCAAAATAAGGAATCGAATATACCAATCTACCCAATTACCTACTTGTATTCATCCTGAGCTTGTCGAAGGATGGTTGATGAGTTTGTCGAATCATGGGGCAACGTACATCTTTCATGGCTACGTCTTGGTCTGGTTAACCAACGCATACTTTAGGCTCCGTACAAGGGGGTATCCATCCGCTCATCCTACGCTTTTTATTATAATCTACAAATTGTAAACAGAAATGTCATATTGCTAGTAATATACCAAGCTATATTTTAATCTTTATTTTCCAACAAGTCGGGGCGACGCTCTTGGGTGCGTTTGAGTGATTGTTCATAACGCCATTCGTCGATTTTGCCAAAATGCCCAGAGAGCAAAACATCGGGCACCTTCATTCCTTTGTAATCGGCAGGGCGGGTGTAGATGGGAGGAGCCAATAAATTGTCTTGAAAAGAATCGAACAAAGCAGAAGTTTCGTCATTGAGGACACCTGGCAACAAGCGACCGATGGAATCTACCAAAATAGCCGCTGCCAATTCGCCACCCGATAAAACAAAATCACCAATCGAAATTTCTTTGGTCACAAAACGATCT
>JAHDIA010000374.1 GCA_020631035.1 Chitinophagales bacterium
CAGTAAGGGCATCCCTTGTGGTTGCTCCATCCCCAAACAGTAAGGGCATCCCTTGCGCTTGCTCCATCCCCAAACAGTAAGGGCATCCCTTGTGGTTGCCCCATCCCCAAACAGTAAGGGCATCCCTTGTGGTTGCCCCATCCCAAAAAATGTAGCAGTAAGGCAAAGAAACCATCGACTAATACTCCTTATACTCCTCAATATTGATGACTTCTTTACAAAAATCATATTCATGCAACTGATTAGAAGCAATAAGGAGCGTACGATCCTGTGTATGCTCACTAATGAGTTGACGATACCAATTGACCCCATTTTGATCCAAATTGGTAGTGGGTTCATCTAGCAACAACAAAGGAGTATCAGACAAAACAGCCAAACCCAGCTTGACCCTTTGTTTCATTCCAGAAGAATATTGCTTAATGTATTTGTGTTGGGCATTTTCGAGAAAGAGTATCTCAATAATTTGCGGAATGCTCAGATTGTTTCGAGCTTGTTTAAAACGAAAGTGGTATTGGAGTAATTCGATAAGGCTAAACTCTTCTATCACCTCAAGATAAGGCGCAGCCAAACCAATATATTGGTAAACTTTGTCTATAGGGACATTATTGCCCAAATGAGTATAGGCTAAGCTTCCTTTGGAGGGAGTGAGACTGCCCGAAAGTATTTGAAGTAGGGTAGACTTACCACTTCCATTTCCACCCGTTATGGCATAAGAACCATTGGTATGAAAATCGAAGCCAAAACCTTCAAAAATCCATTCAAAACCATAGCGTTTGGCGATGTCCTTAGCTTGTAAGTCCATTTACCCCTCGCATAATTCCCTTATTGGAAGTTTTGACGAAATTGTAGATTTGTTCACGGTATTTAGAAGGTGGAATTTCTTCTTGTATTTTTCGGAGTGCATTGCTAATGTTGAAGCCCTTTACAAACAACCATCTATAAATATTTTCGATGTGCTGAATGTCTTTGGTGTCATAGCCACGTCTTTGCAAACCAATCGTGTTGACACCCACATAAGAAAGGGGTTCACGAGCAGCTTTGACATAAGGTGGGACATTTTTGCGAACCAAAGAGCCTCCTGTAATGAAGGCGTGGGCACCAATGTGTACAAACTGTTGTACAGCCGCCATACCTTCTAAAATGGCATAATCTTCAATAATTACATGACCTGCCAAATTGACACAATTGGCCAATATACAATGGTCACCAACCATACAATCGTGGGCAACATGGCTATAAGCCATTACCAAACAATTGCTACCAACACTAGTTTTGTTGTTAAACTTCGTGCCTCTATTGATGGTAGCATGTTCTCGAATAGTTGTATAATCACCAATTTCAACTGTCGTATATTCTCCATTAAACTTCAAATCTTGAGGAATCGCTCCAATGACTGCTCCTGGAAAAATTTTACAATTTTTGCCAATTCTAGAGCCGCTTAAAATGGTCGAATTAGGACCAATTTCGCAATTGTCACCAATGATTACATCTTTATCTATATAACTAAAAGGGAGAATCTTGACATTCTTTCCAATCTGTGCCTCTGGGTGAATATGGGCAACTTTATACGCATCTAAAATCATAATAGTGGTACTAGTTTAGGTTTAGCTTAGTGATAGCTTTAGAGTGTCTAATCTTACTCTGAACTAACGCATTATAAAATCTTTTATTGACCGCACAACAACAATTTGACGAATGGCTGACCAAAGATAGTGGAATTGTTAAGATAATAATGGATTTATATAAAATTTTATGTATTACTCACTTTTTTGTCGTACAATCTGTGCTGTCATTTTGGCTTCAGTGGTGAGCTTATTGCCGACATAGGCACGTCCTTCCATTTGGCAAATGCCCCTACGAATGGGACTCAAAAGCCGAAGGTCAAATACGATGGCATCGCCAGGTCGAACAATGTTTCTAAACTTAACTTGATCTATTTTAAGCAGATAAGTACTGTATTCTTCGGGCTTTTCAACCGAACTCAAGGCCAATATCCCACCAGTTTGTGCCATAGCCTCCAATTGAAGCACCCCAGGCATCACAGGATTGCCAGGGAAATGACCTTGGAAAAACTGCTCATTCATCGTCACCATTTTCACGCCTACCACCCTTTCTTCTGTTATTTCGATGATTTTGTCAATCAGCAAAAAAGGATATTTGTGTGGCAACATCTGACTAATCGCCATAGTATCCAATACAGGCTCTTTATTTAGGTCAAACTGAGGAATCTTGAGCAAATGTTTGTGTTGGACAATATGCTCTTTCAACTGTTTGGCAAAGGCAACATTGGTTGCATGCCCAGGTCGAGTGGCAAATATTTTGGCACGCATACGCATACCTACCAAGCTCAAATCTCCTACCAAATCCAATAGTTTGTGCCGAGCGGGTTCATTGTTAAAGCGCAATTCTACATTGTTGAGTACGCCTTCTTTAACAGTGATATCGGGCATCGAAAATATCTTGGCAAGCTGTTCTTGCTCTTGCTCATCCAATTGGCTATCGGCAAATACAATGGCATTGTCCAAGCTTCCCCCTTTAATCAAATCGTTTTCAACCAAGGCTTTGACCTCATGCAAAAAGCAAAAAGTACGGGCAGGAGCTATTTCATCCCCAAAATTGTTCAAATTGTTGAGGTAAGCATGCTGGGTATTCAAAACGGTAGAATCAAAGTCAATGGCAGTCGAAAATTGAAAGCCATCCGCAGGAATCGCAACCATCTCTACCTTTTTTTCTTCATCATAAAAGCGAATCACTTCATTCAATGGAAAATAAACCCGTTCAGCATCTTGTTGTTCTATACCAACTGTATTAATCGCATTAACAAACTCCAAAGCACTGCCATCCAAAATTGGCACTTCATCATTATCCAACTTTACCAATGCATTGTCAATACCACAACCTGTTAAGGCAGCAAGCAAATGCTCAACAGTATACACTTTGGCATTGTCTTTTTCCAAATTGGTACTTCTAGAAGTATTGGCAACATTGGAAGCATCAGCCTTAATAATGGGCTGATTTTCTAGGTCTATCCGCTGAAATTTGATGCCGTGATTGGTCGAGGCGGGTTCAATACTCATTTGTACTGCCAGTCCAGT
Organism: Chitinophagales bacterium; assembly: GCA_020631035.1. Taxonomy (GTDB): domain Bacteria; phylum Bacteroidota; class Bacteroidia; order Chitinophagales; family UBA2359; genus JAHDGP01. The sequence goes on from JAHDIA010000374.1 coordinate 3,096, forward strand.
GTGCAATCCAATCCCTTCAAAATGAATCGCTTCTTTAAGGGTATGTTGAAATTCTTTCATAAGCTAAACGGTCAGTTTAAAATCCGTTCCTTACAAAGTTATAATTTTCTAATTTTGAAAGGTGTAATATCTTATTTTAATTGATGAGATGTTTTTTATAGGACGGAATGTTGGATACTTCGGACGATGGTGTGTCCCCGCTATCCGCTACTAGTCCCCTTGGTGCTAAATCTAACAGGTTTCTAATACCTTTAGGTCTAGCACCAAGGGGAGCTATCCGCTACTATCGGGCGTAGAATCGCAAATCTTTTTCCTTCGTCGCTAGACGAGCTTGTCGAGACGTTCCATCAAGATAGATAGTACAGATGTTGCACACAACGTCTCCCCATTATGCCAATTTCTCCATCAACATTGCTACCTGCGCTTCCAACTGTTTAATCTGCTCCTTCAAGGCAGGTATTTGATTGATGTGTGCCATTGTTTTATAGGATTGTCTAAACTCCCTAGCAGGAGAGCCATTCCAGGCAGTATTGGGTTTTTTGATGGATTTTGCCACACCACTTTGTGCATTGATTTTTGATCCTTTGGCAATTTGAATGTGTCCTACAAAACCAACCTGACCACCAATCATACAATTTTTGCCAATTTGAGTACTACCTGAAATCCCTGTTTGAGCGGCAATGACAGTATTTTCCTCAATGATAACATTGTGTGCAATCTGAATCAAGTTGTCCAACTTAACCCCATTTTTGATGACAGTAGAACCCATAGTCGCTCGATCAATGCTACAATTAGAGCCTATCTCAACCTCGTCTCCAACGACCACATTGCCTATTTGAGGCACCTTTTGAAAAGTGCCATCTGCTTGAGGAGCAAAACCAAACCCATCGCTACCAATGACAGTGCCAGCATGTATGATACAATCAGCACCCAATTGACATTGGTGATAAATTTTTACCCCTGAATGAACAATGGTATTGTCACCAATGACCACATCATCTCCAATGTATGCCTGGGCATGTATCTGTACACCCCTGCCCAATCGTACATTTTTGCCTACATAAGCAAAAGGACCTAGATACAAATCTTCGCCATAGGTAGCTGATTCATGAATATAAGACAATGGCTCAATGCCTACAGGTTTTCCATTATTACGTCTACTATATTCTTCTAAAAGCATAGAAAAAGCAGAGTAGGGATCGGGAACTCTTATCAAACTGGCCGCAATGGGATGTTTCAGTTCAAGATCATCTGCAATGATTAAAACAGATGCTTTGGTAGTATACAAGTGCGGCTCATATTTGGGATTGGCCATAAAACTCAAACAACCTTCTTGTGCGTGTTCTATTCTGGCAAAATCCTTAACAACTGTTTGAGGATTGCCTTCCACAGTTCCATTCACAAAATCCGCAATTTCCTTTACTGTAAATTCCATTCGCATTATTTGGTTTTGGTAGTACTATTTGGGTGATATAGTTAAAAGGATATGTTTATAGGTTTTTAGGATAGCAAAGATAATATTTTACGACAGGTGCAGACAACATTTGTATATTTAATTGATCTGATGCATAAGCGATGTCTAAAACTTCACCATTCTTGAACAAAATGTTAATTTTGTCTTGTTTGTGCGAATAAGCACTGTTGCTGGTGGCATCTGTCGGTACTAAATAGTCGATTTCTTCTTCTTTTAGGTTGTATTTGGTCTGAACTTTTTTTCTAATTTCATTGATATACTTAAAATTGAACGCTTCTTTCTGCAATTCCGTCTTAAACAATTTGCGTTGAATCAGTTTTTTACTTAATTCTGACAATATAAAATCGGGATGGTCCTGCCAAATCTTCATAGCCACAAATAAATCGGTGTCGTCTAGTTGGGCAAATTGATCCAATACTTGTTTGTCATTGCGAAAATCTTCCGCTTCCCAATCGTTTTTCATAAAAAACTCCAAAGCAGGTGTGGTAAACAATGCCATTCCCTGGCGGTATACATCTTTAGCACGTCGCAAAACTTGTACCAACATGACCTCTGCACAAAGGACTGTTTTGTGCAAATAAACCTGCCAATACATCAAACGCCTAGAAACAATGAATTTTTCTATAGAATAAATACCTTTTTCTTCAACCACCAAGTGGTCATCTTTGACATTGAGCATTTTGATAATGCGATCATAACCAATTACCCCTTCATGCACACCAGTAAAAAAACTATCACGGGTCAAATAGTCCAAACGATCCATATCCAATTGACTAGAAACCAATTGATGGAGAAATTTTTTGGGATAACGATTCTCAAAAATTTCGATGGCAAGAGACAAGCGTCCATCAAATTCTTGGTTGAGCCTTTCCATAAACAAAACCGAAACCGTTTCGTGTTCGACTTTCTCTAATATGGTATGCTCTAGAGCATGTGAGAAGGGGCCATGTCCAATATCATGTAATAAAATGGCAATGGTAACAGCCTCAGCTTCTGCTTCGGTAATTTCGACGCCTTTGTAGCGCAGTATATTAACAGCTTGTCCCATTAAATGGCTTGCGCCCAACGCATGGTGAAAACGAGAATGTTTGGCACCTGGATAGACATATGAACTCAAACCTAGTTGCTGAATGCGTCGTAAACGTTGAAAATAGGGGTGTTCTATGAGGTCAAAGATGATGTTGAAAGTGATGGATACAAAGCCATATACGGGGTCGTTGATGATTTTTTTCTTGTTCAAAATGATTGAGCATTGTTTAAAACATCAACAATATACAAGTATTTAAAGTTTTTTACTACTTAGTTTTCCACAATTGACAATAATTAATGAGGAACAAATGTTAAAAAGCCAATTAAAACGACACATATATGCAGAAATTCCTTGCTTTTATAGCAGTTGTTATCATCGGTTTGAAAATGGACAGAGGCAGCCAAATTACAGAGACAAGCCAGCCAGAACCAATTGAAGTAAGTATGCAAATCCCTTCTAATAAAGCCATTGCAGAATTGAAAAACCCCAAAAGAAAAAAACAAAAAAAAATCAAGCACCACAGAAATAAGATCGGGCAATAAATGTTTTGTATTTTTGCCCCACGCCCCGCCCCGTAGCGACGCACGGCCGTGCGTCTGAACCAAAAACGGGCGAATGTAGGGGCAGGTTTTATGCCTGCCCGAACAGGAAACACAAAAAACGGGC
>JAHDIA010000375.1 GCA_020631035.1 Chitinophagales bacterium
TGCCCTGATCCTTGTAATGTAGTCTTGGGTTGTACCGATGACAGTGCTTGTAACTACGATCCAACAGCAACTTGTGATGACGACTCTTGTATCTTACCAGATGGTTGTACCGATCTTAATGCATGTAATTACGATCCAACTGCGACTTGTGACGATGATTCTTGTGAGTATGGAGATACTACTTGTCCCGATCCTTGTAATGTCCTTCCAGGTTGTATCGATATAACCGCTTGCAATTATAATCCCGAAGCGACTTGCGATAATGGATCTTGTATCTTGCCAGATGGTTGTACTGATCCAGATGCTTGTAATTACGATGCAACAGCAGTTTGCGATGACGGCTCTTGTATCTCAGGAGATGGTTGTACCGACGAAGCTGCTTGTAATTATGATCCAACAGCCACTTGCGACGACGATTCTTGCGAATACGAAAGCTGTGTAGGTGGTACATTGGCGACTACCGTTTACTACGATGCCAACGAGGACGGTATGTTGGATGAAACAGATGGCGACATCAGAATTGGTGGGGCAGTCTTAATCATCACAGGTGCAGGAGACGATGGTGTCTTGGGTACCGATGACGATACAGTAATGTTTGAAACCACTGATGGACAAGGGGAATATAGTTCAGACTTGTTAGCAGCAGGTGAATACTCAATTACTGTCTTCTTACCAGAAGGATATATGTTCCCAGATGGTAGCAATGAAGCCATTTATACTGCAAGCATCACCGCTGGAGCAACTACAGAAGTAGGTATGAATGGTTTGATTCCAGTCATCCTTCCAGCAGTAGATTGTAGCGACTTTGTTGCCGTATCCGAAGCAGTTTGTTTGGACAATGGAACCTATAGAGTCATCATTACACACGTAGGAGGCTCGCCAGGAGACAATGGTTATGTGATTACTGATACAGAGGGCAATGAAACCTTCTCATCTAGCAACAATACCATTTTAGGACCATTTGAGGCAGGAACTGGTTATGCTTATACTGTAAGTGTCGCAGACAATCCAGAATGTAATGAGGAAATAGCTGTAACAGATGTTTCTTGTACAGTAACAGCTGTTGAATTGTTGAGCTTCAAAGGAGAAGTAAGAGCAGAAGACAACCGTTTGTACTGGAGTACAGCGAGTGAACAAGATGCTAAATACTTCAGATTGGAAGAGTCTCAAGATGGTGTACGCTTTGGTGAGATTGCTCAAGTAAATGCTATGGGCAACAGCAATACTGTTCAAAGCTATGAGCAATTGGATACAGACGTTCAGCCAGGTACTAGCTACTACCGTTTGGTAGAGATTGATGCAGCAGGAGCTGAAAGAATTGTTTCTGATGTAGTTGCTTTGACTCGTACGGCAAATGGCTTGACTGTAGGAACAGTTGCTCCTGTACCAGCAAGTGAAGTAGTTACTGTAAATTACGCTACATTGACTTCAGGTGAAGTAGAAGTAAGTGTTTACGATGTAAGCGGAAAATTGATAGAGAACAAAGTAACGAAGGCAAATGCAGGTAGCAACCAATTACAATTGGATGTAAGAGGCTATGCAATCGGAACTTACTTCTTACAATTGAAGCAAGCAGATCAAGTACAAACTGTTAGAATAGTCAAGGACTAAGCAATGGTGAAAAACTGATTAAATTTAGATTAGATACATAGATAAAAGGCTGCTCTCTTCGGGGAGTAGCCTTTTTTATTTTATTTTTTATCTATGGTGCAACGTCATTGGCATTGAGGCTGCGGGAGTGCTGGTTAGCCAACGCATACTCAGCCCTTCGTACAAGCGTTCATCCGCCCGCTCATCCGACACTTCTGGATGGCAGGTATCTAAAGGCAATGTGAGAAATTGACGCCCCCCATCTATCTCACCAATTTGTAAAAATATCCATTCCTAAGACACTCAATTCTCCCAAGCATTTATACCCAAAAGATAGATGATTAATGGTGAAAATGGACAAATTGTGTAGGAAAGACAATAAAGCCCGTAAAGTCCTTTATAATTGAGGCTTTTTTTATTAATTTCGGACTTTATTCATATGTAAAGATATGAACAAAAAAAGAATAATTCGACGAAGGGCTAAAAAATGCGATCCTACGCCCGATAGCAGCGGATATGGCAATGGCGGTAGAGACGTAGCACGCTACGTCTCTACATACCGCCATTGCCATAGCAGCGAATAGCGGGGAGACACCATGCAAACGAAGCCTTCAACGGTCCGTTCTAATAAACCTAACAAAAGAAATTAAAAATTATCAAAATTATATAACAGGAAAAAAACTTTCCTTTTAGTATCTTTTTTTATCAGCAATTTACTTGTGGCTCAATGTGTTGATTACCAACAAGTATTGTCTGTTTTTGACGCCAGTTGTATGGAAGGCTGTCATGCCAATGGTGTTGGAGGGACTTCTTTGACTTATACAGAGTTGACAGGAAACAATAGTAGTGCTTGTGATGTTCCTTATTTAATTCCAGGTGATGCAAATGCGAGTTATTTGTTTGACAAAGTCAATGATGATGGTGATGTGGCTTGTGGAAGTGCAATGCCTTTTGGTCCTGGGCTGCCTGATTCAGAAGTACAATTGTTGAGAGACTGGATTGATGGGGGAGCAATAGAAACTATAGTGAATGGATGTACAGACGCTAGTGCCAGTAATTTTAATCCAGATGCCAATTGCGACGATGGTTCTTGTGAATTTGCAACAAGTGCAGTAGGATGTCCAACAGTAATCGTCGATTTTGAAGATGACTCGACCCTGCCCAATCTGCCTCCTTTTATTTGTGAGGGAGATATGATTGAGATTTGTTTTGGTACAGACTGTGCAGATTGTGATTTGACAGCAGTTGATTTCCAATACAGCATCGAAGGAGCAGATGATCCAGGTTTGACAGCTTCGCAAAATGGAACGCAAGTTTGTTTTGGAGCCATTGTGCCACCACCATCGGGTGATGCTTGTTCGTCTTATGATTTGGCGATTACCATAGAGACTGTTAACACCAATGATCCAGAATGTGAATCTGGTAATATTGCTTATTTGATTACCAATACACCTGTAGGAGATTTGGAAGGAACAGACCTCAACGAAATCATTCCTTTGTTGGCATTGTTTGATGCCAATCCTTTGGTGGTTAAGGTGTATCCTTTATTGGATGTAGTCATTACAGAGCCTACTTGTGATGGTGGTGCTGGTTCGGCGCAGTTGTTGGCGGGTGATACTGAATGTGCATCTGCTACTGGTTCGGCAGGGATGGCGAACGAATGTCCAGAAACAGAAGGAGTAGATGGAGCTTTGAGCTACGACTTTACAGCTGATGTAGATTCAGTGGTGTGTATCAATGGAGACATTGCTGGTGAGGTGACTGTAGCATGTTCGGTAGAATGTCAAGAAGAAGGTTGTCCAACACTTTTGGTAGATGGTGCTGACAATATTCCTGATGTTCCCGATACCTTGACAGTGGGTGACCCATTGGAATTGTGTTTCCAAACAGACTGTCCTGATTGTGATTTGACTGCTTTGAATTTAGAGTACTCAATAGAAGGTGCTGCTGACCCAGGTTTGACTTTGGTGCAAAATGGTGGAGAGATTTGCTTTGTAACCACTGTACCTGAAGGTGCAGACCCTACAGCTGCGGAATATATTTTGACACTTGACATCATTAGTGTAACAACAAGTGATCCTGAATGTCCTTCTGGAAATATTGCTTATGATATTTTTGTTCCTGAATTTATACCCGATCCTTTAATTGGTGGTGATTTTAATGAAATTTTACCAATATTGGGTGTCTTGGGCATCTTGCCATTTGAAATTACTGTTTTCCAACCTCAAGCACCTACAGGTTGTACCGATCCTTGTGCGCCTAATTACGATCCAGCTGCAGAAGAAGACGATGGAAGTTGTGAAGAATACGATACAACTTGTGACGATGGCTGTGATTTGACAGTAGATAGCTATGATTTTGACAATTGTCAGTGTGTCAATACTGCTCCAAACCCAGACGACGGCTGTGAGTTAACAGAAGATATTTTTGATGAAGCGAATTGTATCATTGTGAATACACCACCAGATGTAGACGATGGCTGTGAATTAACAGAAGATAGCTTCGATGCAGATAATTGTTTAATTGTCAATACACCACCAGCTGTAGACGATGGCTGTGAGTTGACCAATGATGCTTTTGACGCTGCTGCCTGTGTCATCATTAATGAACCAGTAGATGTATCAGACGATTGTCCTTTAGATCTAGAAATAGTAGATTTAGCAACTTGTAGTGTGGTAGTAGAAGGTCCTGATACAGATGATGGTTGTGACATAACAACTGATAGCTTTGATGCCGATGCTTGTGCGATTGTCAATACACCAAATTGTCCAGATGGAACTACCTTTGATGCAGCCAACTGTTTATGTTCAGAAATTCCAGTAGGTTGTACCGATGCTACTGCTTGTAACTTTGATCCCAATGCAGTAGAAGACAATGGTTCTTGTACTTTCCTTGGAGATGCTTGTGAAGACAATGGCGCAACAGGCGTTTTATTGGAAGATTGTAGCTGTTTTGTAGAAGCTTTGGGTTGTACCAATCCAGATGCTTGTAACTTTGATGCAAATGCCAATACAGATGATGGCTCTTGCTTCTTTGAAGGCGATGCTTGTGGTACCAATGGCGTCATTGTAAATTGTATATGTGATGAGACAATTACAGGTTGTACCGATCCTTGTTCTCCAAATTACAATCCAGCAGCTACTGAAGACGATGGAAGTTGTACTCCTTTATTGGGTTGTACAGATTCAACAGCTGTCAACTACGATCCAGCTGCTTTGTGTGACGATGGAAGTTGTATTGCTGCTGAAGATGGCTGTACTGATGCAGATGCTTGTAATTACGATGCAGATGCGAATATAGACGACGGTTCTTGTTTCTTTGAAGGCGATGCTTGTGGTACCAATGGTGTCATTGTAAATTGTATGTGTGATGAGACAATTACAGGTTGTACCGATCCTTGTTCTGCCAATTACAATCCAGCAGCTACTGAAGACGATGGAAGTTGTACACCTTTATTGGGTTGTACTGATTCAGGAGCATCCAACTATGATGCAACAGCCTTATGTGACGATGGAAGTTGTGTGTTCCCACAACCAGAAGGCTGTACCGATCCAGCTGCTTGTAATTATGATCCAAATGCAATTGTAGACAATGGAACTTGTTTCTACGGAGTAGATGCTTGTCCTCAACCTTGTAATGCTGTCATTGGTTGTACCGATCCAGCTGCAAACAATTATGACGCAACTGCCAATTGTGATTTGAATGACGAATGTGAATACGATCCAACCGATCCTTGTGAAACCAACCCCGTCATCATTCAAGTAGAGTACAGTTGTAACCAAAATACAGGTGAAGCTACTTTGACCATCAACGTTTCTGGTGGTACGGGTATTTACTCTGTAAGTGGTGATTTGAGTGGTACATTCGATAGCAACGCCAACTCTGTGATTACCATCGAAGGCGATGCACCATTTGTATCCATCACAGCAGTAGACGGCAACAACTGTAGTGCAAGCTTTACCCAAACTTACCCATCTTGTACCAAAGTATCTGCGGTTGAGTTGATGGATTTTGCGGGTAGATTAGCAGGTAGCAACAATTTGATTTCTTGGACAACGGCTTCTGAATACAATAGCGATCATTTTGCGGTTCAACGTTCTATTGACGGGGTGACATTTGAAACCATCGGTAAAGTACAAGCGGCTGAAAACAGCAATATGAGTTTGAACTACGAATTTGTTGATGCAGACGTCTTGCCAAGAACGTATTTCTACCGTCTCGAAATGTTCGATTTAGATGGTTCTAGTGAATTGACCAATATTGTTAGTCTAGAAAGAAGAGGTGGTGTTTCTATTGCTCCAGTTCCTGCTCAAGACAACATTCAATTGACATTGACCAACAATAAAGAAGTTGAAGCATACATCGAAATCATTGATGCAACAGGTAAGCTAATGACTACTCAAATAGTGGCATTGCAAGAAGGCATCAATCAAGTAGACTTCAATATTTCGGACTACAGTGTAGGATTGTACTTTGTAAAAGTCAAACTTGGTACTGAGGTATACATTGAAAGATTGTTGAAAGACTAAAATTGATTAAATAATGAAGCTCTTTTTGGGAAACTTGTTTTCCAAAAAGAGCTTTTTGTTATGGTTCTTTGACAATTTTTGGAGAGTAATTCTTGAACAAATAGTAGGGAGCCGCAGGCGACTGGATAGCTTGTTTAAGAATT
>JAHDIA010000376.1:0-2263 GCA_020631035.1 Chitinophagales bacterium
GTTTGAAGCTGCGTTTTCGCCTTATCACACTCACCCGAAGAAATCAACGCCAAGGCCAAATACCAAGGAACAATATCTGCTCGTTCCGAATTGTCACTTTGCAACATTTGCTCAAATACTTTAGCCGCTTCAGGAGCTTGCTCATTGTACAAATAACTCAATCCTAAAAAATAAGTGTCTTCCTCCGTCGCATCTGCTGATTGGCTTACTTCCTTAAACAAAGGAATCGCCGCCACATAATTTTTCTGCTCATACTGTGCAAAAGCTTGCTCTCTCTGTGCCGAAACAGGCGAATCCCCTCCCTTCAACACACTACGACTCACACTGATGTTGGCGTAATGCTCTTCCAATTTTTGCTCCACCGCACTCAAAGCAGCATTGGACGAACCCTGGGGCAAAAAGAACAAAGCCGCAAAAACCACACTCGCTGCCACCGCCAAAGCTCCTGCCAAACGCAAAATGCGAGAGCGGCTTTTTTGTGGAGGAGCCATCGAGATCACTTTACCACGATTTTCTTCCTCAATCTCTTTGTAAGATACATTGTGTTCCTCTTTCAACAAGCTCTTCCACTTGTCCTTTAAGGCTTCATTTTGTTGGTGTTCCTGTAAAATCTTTTTGGTAAACTGATCCAACTCCTTCTCCGACATATTTCCCTTAATGTATCGATCGTATTTATTTAAATTTGTATTCGACATGATAGCGTATTTGTAAATTTAAGATTCAAAATTTAAAATTTAAGAATTGCAACTCGCAACTCACAATTTATAATTCACAACTCACAATTTGTAATTTGCATAAAACCCTTCTCCTAAAAATTGCCGAAACTTATCCCGACAACGACTAGCTTGCTTTCGTACTGCTGCGTGGGTTTTGTTCATTTTTTCTGCAATTTCATTCAAGCTGATTTCTTCATAATAAAACTGTTGTAAAATGTCCTGACAACCCTCACCCATTTGGGAAAGAGCCTGAGCAATAGCCTCCCGCAACTCACCTTCCATCAAAGATTCTTCCTGAACCGAATCATCTTTAAACTCCATTTCCTCCCCAATGTCAACCGTTTCTATTTTTTTATTTCGATTTCTTCGATAATATTTCAACTTTGCCCGATTGATAAAGTAAGTCTCCAAATTGCCATATCGAATTCGGTCATTCAACAAATCCTGGCGAATCTCCAACAAAGCATCAATCGAACTATCGTAGGCTTCCTCTCGGCTACAGCCAAAATTCCGAACCAAAATATTGATGCATTTATCAAAACGAGACAAGTACACTTTATCAATCAACTCTTCTTTGCCATTTTTTAAATCTTGCAGCATTGCTTTAAACTCAACTTTGCTCAGACCCAAATTTTTCTTTTTATTTGCCTCCGTTGGCAGTGTCAGTTCACATTCCATTTTGGCAAACTGCGACAACTGCTTATCCAAATCTAGGCTAGAGGCTGTTAAATCTGTTTTACGGATGACATTCTTCAAACGACGCAAACTCCCAAAAATAATGTCCGCTTTGTCCTCCAATAAACTGGGATATTGCCTTCCAATCCAATCCGTCAATTTTTCCTGAGATACCGAAGCAATCAAACGCTCAAAAGAATCGGTATTTTTTGCATTCAAATCCGCCTGAATACCAAGCAAATCGTTTTTAGTTAGTGTTAAATTTTCGATCATAGTTCTTTAATGTTAACCAATGAGATTTAAATATAAACAATTTTCGTTCTTTGACAATTTTTGTGGAAGAGAACTGATGCTTAAACAAGCTATCCAGTCGCCTTTGGCTCCCTACTATTTGTTCAAGAATCATTCTCCAAAAATTGTCAAAGAACCACAATTTTCTCATTTATTGGTCAAGCTATCCGCTTTGTACTTCTATAATGACCATCCTTCCCAAAGGTGTGACACACAATGGTGATTTTTTTTCAAAATATCATTTTTTAGATTAGGACGGAACGCTGGGGGCTTCGTTTGCAAGTTTTGTCCCCGCTATCCACTACAAGCTTGTGGGCAGGTGCAATCCCGATGGTCCATTATTTCCAATATCATAAGATAGGCAACCCAAAGGACAATCGGGATTACACAAGGCTTTTCGTTACTATCGGGCGTATTTGGCATGTTTTACCCTTCGTTGGTTCTTTTTTTGCTTATCAAAACAAAAAAAGACCGTCCATTGAGCAACAAATGGACGGTCCAATATGAGAACTATGATTTACACTTTAGCAGTTAATGTATGTTGTTTGCATTGTTAGAATTATTAAAGGTGTCACCTTTGG
>JAHDIA010000376.1:2363-5963 GCA_020631035.1 Chitinophagales bacterium
AATTTTTACCTTTAGTCGAGTCATTATTTTCAAAAAGGTGACACCTTTTGTTGTTCATTGTTAGAATTTATGAAGGTGTCACCTTTGGAATTTTTACCTTTAGTCGAGTCATTATTTTCAAAAAGGTGACACCTTTTGTTGTTATGTGTGTTGTTTATCTTTAAAATGTCAGACAACTTGTGAAGTGTGACACATTTTTAAAAAAAATTCCCGTAGAGGCACAAAATTTTGCGCCCAAACCGAAATCAAGTCTTTTGCTAGGGGCAAAGATAGGAAGGTCAGTCGTGATTGAATGCAGTTTGTGCTTCGTCTTTTGCTAGGAATAAAGATAGGATGGAAGGTCGTGATTGATGCGGTTTGTACTTCGTGTTGAGGGGATTCCTGATAGCCCTTTGGGCTTCAGGAATGACGTTGGTCACGATGGGCTTCAGGAATGACGTTGGTCACGATGGGCTTCTGGAATGACGTGTGGGGTGATAGGGCTTCAGGAATGACGTTGGTCACGATAGTGTTTCTGGAATGATGTTGGTTACGAGTAGAGAAGCAAGGCGTGAAGCGGATGGAAAACAGTACCGACGCAGGACGTAGGGGCGATCCCTTGTGGTCGCCCACAGAACCGATGCCTATGCCCGATAGTAGTGGATATGGCGGTATTCCATACGTGGCGGTTGATGTATAATGTATTGTAGAGATAAGGCATTCCTTGTCTCCTTCCGTGACGGTGAATCGAAATACCTGCCCCTGCCGCCATAGAAACGAATAGCGGGGACACCCGAAAATCCAAAGCCCCCAACGTTCCATACAAAACAAAAAAGAACATCATCCGCATTTAGATATAGAAAAAAAACGTATCTTTACAAATGCATTAAAAAATGGAACAAACCCATACTCCAGGGGAACAACAGATGCTAAATTGGAAGGTGGAAAATAATTTCAAATTTTTTTTTAAAAAAGTTGTCACACTTAGAATTTGTTATGGCATTATCCTATCAAACGGACTTAGAAAGCTAGGTCCTTGAGCAAAACAAATTCTAAAAAGCAATAAATTTTGACAAAATGAAAGGAACTATTATTTACAGCATCGCAATCGCATTGAGCATTTTTACTTCATTGACAGTATCGGGACAAACTTGGTTGACAGAGAGAGATAAAAGTCTAAGTTATGCCTCAGACGAATTGGTAGTCATTTTTGAGGAAGGCACTACTCAAGCTGAGATAGAAAGCATCGCAGCAGATTATGGAATGTATGTAGCGGATGGACCAACCCTATATACCCAAGCATATCTATTAAAATTTGATGAAGGTGGACAAGGTGGAGGAGCTTACAGCTTTGGAAATACAGACATAGATGGTACCAAAAGTTCAATGAAAGGTGTTGCCAAAACAGGAAGTGTGGGTTACAATTTCTTGGCAAAACCTCAGCCCAATTCAGGGATTGAATATGCAAATTATCCAGCAGGCAGTTTGTGCTATGATGCCACTGTTCAAACCAATGGCAATGGTGGGAATGCTATTCATACTGCTATATTTGATACAGGTATTTCTTTAGAGAACAATACCCAATTTCCTTTCTTAGATTACTTTGATAACAGCAACTATGATTTCGTAGAAGCTGATGCTACAACAAGTGGTTCGACAGACGACAATGGACATGGTACACACATTGCAAGTTTGATTGTAAATGATTTGCCTAATTCTAATGCTAATATTGAAATGACTTCCTTTAAAACACATGACCTCAATGGACAAGGTGATTTGTTTGATGTCATTCAAGCCATAGACCAAAGCATTGCAGATGGTGTTGATATTGTGAATATGAGCTTTAGTTTTTTAGCAGTAAAGGCACATGAAAATGAAGTGGATGCACCCTTGAGAGCTGCCATTGAAAAGGCTGGAGAAATTGGCAATATTTTGTTTGTCGTAGCGGCAGGAAATGATGGAATTGCTAGCTTCAATAAGTTACGACCTTTTCCAGCATCTTATCCAAGTGACAATATCTTGTCGGTAGGAAGTGTAGATTGCAATGGACAAGCATCTGAATTTACCAATTGGAATGATTTGCATATTGACATTGCTGCACCAGGAGAAAATATTTGGGGAGCGAATGAAAATGGAATGTTTGAAGAATTGGATGGTACTTCACAAGCAACAGCATTTGTAAGTAAGGTGGCGACTTATTTGGGAACCTATCAAAGTAGTTTTGATTATGCCTTGACCAAGTGTGCTATCTTAAATGGAGCAACGCCAATGACTGAATCGGGACTTAGTAGTTCAAATGGAATACTCAACACAGACGAAGCATTAAACGCATTATTGTCAGGCGACCCTTGCAATTATGAGTCCGCCACTAGCAACAAAAAAGAAACAATGGAGCTAAGCCAGCTTGACGGACAAAACCAATTCAATTTTTACAGTACACAAATACAAGAAGCAACAGTCGTCCTTTACGACTTATCAGGTAGAGTATTGATGCAGGACAAAATACAGTTGTGGGAAGGCAATAATAGTTACCAATTGAATTACCAATTGCCCACTAGTGTTGGAATGTACCTCCTTAACCTACACACCAATGATGAAGTACAAACATTGAAAATAGTGAGATAAAAAGTCAAAACAAGATTGCTTTTCCAAACCGTTTCCGAACCTCGGAAACGGTTTTTTTGTATATTTAAGTTTCAATATACACTAACAAGAACCTATAAAAGCAATGAAAAACATAATTGATGGTTTATGGCTTTTGATGCTTGCTTGTATTGTTTCTTTAGGTAGTTGTGGAATGGAAGGAAATCAAACAGCCACTAAAGAGCAAGCACCAACAAAAAATATACAGCCAATTTTGAATGCGACAGATAGCTTGCTACTTGACCAAATTGAATTGGCAGACGAAGCTTCCGATTCCCTACAATATTTAGAAGCCCGTCAGCAATTAGAACCCATTTTGAAACACCCCAACTTTGCCAATACCCACGATACTGTCCGAGGGCGTACTTACCACAAATTGGGGCATTATGCCTACCAATACGGTCAAAATGAGGATGCCTTAACTTTCTTAGACAATGCCATCGAATTGCGAAAGGCAAACCAAGTACAAGCTCCTTTGGGTTTGGCAGAATCTTACTTTACTCGCTCCTTGGTAAAAGAAAAATTAGGGTCCTACAAAGGAGCCATTGAAGACATTAATTCGGCAATCAACATCATAGAAAAAGAACCCCAATTGAGTTCTAAAAAAGGACCTTATTATACCTATGCTGCTACTCATTATTTATCCAACAATGACCTCAAAGTAGCCGAGCAATATTTCCGACAAGCCGACAGTCATTTAGAACCCATCAGCAAAGCAAGGGGCAATTATCATATTTCATATAGCCAATTGGAACGGTACAAAGGCAAGACCAGTGCCTGCAAAGCACAATTGGAAAAAGCCATTGCTGTTTTCTCACAATTAGAAGACGAAGCAGTCAATTTAAACATCAGCAAACTCAATTTTCTTAGCGTTAGTACCGATACCGTTTACGATTACCCAAGCATCAAAAAGGAATACGAAACATTCATTGCCTCCATTCCTTCCAAGAACGACCACCTAAAAAAAGTCAAGCTCAA
>JAHDIA010000376.1:5973-6253 GCA_020631035.1 Chitinophagales bacterium
ATGCCTACAACGATTTTGCTTGGACCAATATGGACCAAGACGATTTAGAAGCGGCACAAGTAAACTACCAAAAAGCCTTGGAGCTTTCCCAAGAACTCAGCCCTAGCCAACACAGCATCAATATCGGGAGAGCCTATGAAGGATTGGGCGATGTCGCAAGCGCACAATCAAAATTTGACAAAGGCATTGCCCTTTACCACAAAGCGATTCAAGCCCTAGCCATTGGATTTGAAAGCGAGGATGTGTATGCCCTTCCCGACATTACCCAACATCCCATACT
>JAHDIA010000377.1 GCA_020631035.1 Chitinophagales bacterium
TAAGGCATACAATTGTCTAAATTGTAAGGCATACAATTGTCTAAATTGTAAGGCATACAATTGTCTAAATTGTAAGGCAAAAAGTATTTGAATGCGAATGATCTTAAATTTGGACAAGCTCATTCATTCCCAAAGCGTGTTACCTACTGGGCAGTCGGGTAACTTTAAAAGCAAGCACTACGATGACCAAGCCTTAATGTTTGCGAATTGAAGATGTACTTAATGGAACGCTCGGAAGTGAAAGCCAATGCAGTAAAGCGTTTGGTATTGGAATAGATATATTTCTTTGATTGGGACGGAACGTTGGTTTTTCAAACCTTGGTGTCTCCCCGCTATTCGCTACTATGGCGGCATTAGGAAAAATTTTGCTTCTCCACCACGCATACAGAGACACAAAATATGTCGTCTCTACAAAGCCACCATATCCACTGCTATCGGGCGTATTTTATTTCGTTATTTTCCTTCGTCAGCTCTTTTTTGTTGCGGTTTTGAATACAAATCTTTATATTCAGCCATCAAAAATTTTAAAACACTATGACCAAAACCAAAGTAGCCATCATCGGTTCGGGGAACATTGGAACCGACCTAATGATAAAGGTGCTACGCCTTTCCAAATCACTCGAAATGTCGGTCCTGGTCGGTATTGACCCCGATTCGGATGGACTGGCACGAGCCAAACGAATGGGCGTCGCCACTACCCACCAAGGCATAGATGGTCTCCTTGAAATGCCCGAATGGCAAGACATCAAAATCGTTTTCGATGCTACCTCTGCCAAAGCACATTTGTACAATTGGGAAAAAGTGAAAGCCTTTCCCGATAAAAAAATGATAGACCTTACTCCAGCAGCAGTTGGCCCTTATCTCGTTCCCCCCGTCAACTTTGACCTCAATATGGAAGTCTCCAATGTCAATATGGTGACCTGTGGTGGACAAGCAACCATTCCCATAGTCGCAGCCGTCAATCGAGTGGCAAAAGTGCATTATGGAGAAATTGTTGCCTCTATCGCTAGTAAATCAGCAGGTCCAGGTACTCGTGCCAATATAGATGAGTTTACCGAGACCACTTCTAAGGCAATTGAAGAGGTAGGAGGAGCCGAAAAAGGCAAGGCAATCATCATCTTAAATCCTGCCGAGCCTCCACTCGTTATGCGAGACACAGTTTTTACCCTTAGCGAAAATGCAAACCAAGAAGCGATTCGTGAAAGCATTCACCAAATGGTTGCTGAAGTACAAAAATACGTCCCTGGTTACCAACTTCACCAAGCAGTGCAATTTGATGAAATCCCTGAAACTGAACCCGTTTTTATTGAAGGCTTGGGACATTGTCATGGTCTCAAAACTTCGGTCTTTTTAAAAGTGGTTGGAGCTGGACATTATTTACCTGAATACGCAGGCAATTTGGACATTATGACCTCTGCTGCCCTAGCAACAGGAGAGCGATTGCTTAAACAAACAACAAAAGTATGAGCCACAAAATATACATTCAAGATGTTACCCTTAGAGATGGGATGCATGCCATCAAACATCAATACGACAAACATAAATTAGCTGAAATTGCCATTGCACTAGACAAGGCAGGAGTAGATGCCATTGAAGTCGCCCACGGAGATGGCTTGGCAGGTGGTAGTTTCAATTATGGATTTGGAGCGCATACGGATTGGGAATGGCTCGAAGGCTTGAGCGAACGACTCGAAAATGCCATATTGACGACTCTCATTTTACCAGGTATTGCCACCATACATGATTTAGAAAAGGCAGCAAAACTGGGGGTTAAATCAGTCCGTATTGCGACCCATTGTACCGAGGCAGACATTGCCCCACAACACATCGAAGCTGCCAAGAAATTGGGTATGGATGTAGGGGGCTTTTTGATGATGGCACATATGAATGATCCCCAACCCTTGGCACAACAAGCCAAATTAATGGAAGAAGCAGGGGCCGACTGTGTATACGTCACAGATTCGGCTGGTGCGCTCTTGATGGATGGTGTTCGGGACCGTATTCGTGCTTTTCGGGATGTACTCAAGCCTGAAACCGAAGTGGGAATTCACTGCCACCACAATTTGTCGCTTGGGGTTGCCAATACCATTGTGGCGATGCAACATGGAGCCAACCGCTTAGACGCTTCTCTGGCAGGTATGGGGGCAGGGGCAGGCAATGCTCCTTTGGAAGTCTTGATTGCGACCCTCAACAAAATGGGTGTTGAACACAATTCAGATTTGTACCAATTGATGGATGCTGCAGATGATTTGGTTCGCCCGCTTCAAGCTCGCCCTGTAAGAGTAGACAGAGAAACATTGTCTTTGGGATATGCAGGTGTATATTCTTCTTTTTTATTGCACTCTGAAAGAGCAGCTAAAAAATATGGTTTAGATACCCGTTCTATTTTGGTCGAATTGGGTAAGCGAAAAATGGTAGGTGGTCAAGAAGATATGATTGTAGATGTTGCTTTGGATATGATAAATAAAGAATAATGGTGAGTAAAGGGCAAAAAGAAAGCGGAAGGCAAAACCAGACACCTTCCGCCGAAAAATATAAACTAACTAAAAACCTTTGCAAATTTAATCATTTTTTAGCAATTACTAAAAAAAAATTTACATAAAACTACAAACCAATGACTTACGTATTCAAAATAGAATAAATACAGGTAAATACTAAACTTTTATATAAGCTTACTCTCTAAAACGCATATGAAAATGTAAGAAGTCTATGTAATTTTATAGTTTGTTATAGTTAACCAATCCTGTTCTTTGACAATTTTTGCGGAAGAGAGCAAATTCTTAAAAAAGCTATCCAGTCGCCTGCGACTCCCTACTATTTGTTCAAGAATTACTCTCCCCAAATTGCCAAAGAACCACAAATCAAACTTTTTATGAGAGTATTCATTGCTTTATTATCTATATTTTTTACTTTTTTTACTTTTTCAGCTTGTGAAAAAGAAATTGAAGTTCCCACTTGTATAGACCAACAATTGGAAATATTTAAAACAGAAGCCTGTTTAGGTGGAGATCTTACTACCTGGCAATTCAATGGTCGTACAGTGTATTGTTTCTTTTATGGTTCCTGTGCTGAAGACCCCAGAGCTGATATATATGAAGCCGATTGTACACTTATTTGTAGCCTCTTTGGTATGTCTGGAAACACAGAGTGCGAAGGCATTGACTGGGATGACAATGCCCAAAAAGAAGAAACTATTTTTGTGCAAGAATAAAACTGTGGCTGTTTGAATACTATTGTTGCAATTCTTTAACGTATTTGGATACTGCTACAATTTCGGCATCAGACAAAGTTCCTTTGTAAGCCACCATTGTTCCTTTTCCATGATAAACTTGTGCTACAATACTGGCCAAATCTAATTTGGATTTGGTGAGTGCCTTGCTTCCTGCTATACTCATATTGCCCTTGGGTCCATGACAGGCTATACAATGGACACTGTATATTTTTTTGAAATCCACCTTGGCAATGGCTTCATCACCAACACTAGCAATGAGTTTATTTGCTGTATTCAATTGCTTGTTATTAACTGAACTTGGCTGACTAGTCGTCTTTTTGCTCAATTGTTCTTGCTTATTGTTTGTTTTATTACTTGATTTGTCATTTTTGGGTGTTTGTTGACAAGCACTAAAGACAAAAACCAAAAGGCATAGTAAAAAAACAATCTTTGATTTGGATTGAAAAGGCATATTAATAGGTATTCATTTTCTTATTCGTAAAGCGAAAATACAAAAAATTGTGTATTGTCAATTGGATAAAAAAAAGCGTCGGATGAGCGGATGGATGCCCTCTTGTACGAAGCACTGAACATGCGTTGGTTAACCAGCACGCACTAAGCCACGAAGGCAATGACGCTGCAACATAAAAATTGCCATTATTAGCTTGCCGATTTGTGTCCTTTTTTTCGCTTACTCATTACATTGCCCAACAAGGCAAGTACAATGATGCTCATTCCCAAAAGTGCCACCCAAGTTTGATGCTCACCAAAAACAAGCCAAGCTATTAACAGGGTAAAAATGACCTCGATGTATTTGAAGGGAGTGATGAGATTGGCTTCCACAATTTGGAGGGCTTTGGTCATAAAGATTTGTGCAATGAATCCGAAAAATCCCATACTAATTAAAAATACCCACTCGACACCAAGGGGCGGTACCCAATTGAACAAACAAGCAATACCTCCTACAATTGTCGAGATTGTCAAAAAATAATTGACGATAACAACTGGATGTTCACTTGTACCCAATTTGCGAATGATGACATAAACCAGTCCACTAAAAAAAGCAGATCCTATAATGGCACTCAATGCTGCCAATGATATGCGATGATCAAAGCCTTTGAGCAAGAGTACTCCACAAAAGGCAATGACAAAAAACATCCACTGAATCTTTTTCATTTTTTCTCCTAGAAATACAATTGCCATTGCTGAAGCAAAAAAGGGTGACAAATACCGTAGCGAAACTGCCGAACCCAAGGGCATCATTTGAACAGCTTTGAAGAACAGACTCAGCGAAGTGAATCCCAATAAACCTCTAAGCAACAATAGTTTTTTGTTGTTGCCCAAAATCGGAATGCGCTCTTTGGCAATCACCACCAAACAACAACTTACAGTGCCAATGGACCTAAAAAAGACCAACTCAAAAGTAGGCAAATGATCTACATACCTAACAACCGAATTGAGTAGTGTAAAACAAAGGGCAGAAACGGTCATGTAAACAATTGCCTGAAATAGTTGAGGAGACATGTATTCAATTTTGTAGCTATCTGTAAAGCTAATGTACAATTGATTTATTGAATCTCAAATTTTTACTTGAAGGAATAAATTACAAACTCCCACCAATAATAGCATTTATATCTATAGGGAGTGGATATAATTTTTCCTTGGGCAATTGTTTTTTGGCTTTGGAATAATCGCCTTGTTTGCACAATTTGTGTAGTTTTCGGACCAGTGGTGTGTAGTCTATAATTTCAACTATCCAATCATTTACATAGTCTTGAATCAGGTGGCGGCTGACACCAACTTGAATGGAAGAATAATTTAAACTATTGCCTCTGATAGAACGTTCGGGGTCCCACTGTACATATACTTCTGCTTGTTTGAATTTTTTGCGCCACTCTTCGCCACTTTGGTAGACTCGTTTTTTGGGACTAGTCAAAATAGCTTTGCTCAATGCTTTTTCCCAAGCAGTACGTTTGATGCGTATACCTAAAATATACTCTTGGTTTTTCTTTTGCCCCCAATTACTGCGCTCCATCAACCACAAAAAAGAAGGTTTGATCCAGGTCATTCGATTGAAAGAAAAAGGCGAGACAAATGTTTGTGCTTGTATGGCTGGCTTGGCGATGCTTGCGTTGTACGCTTGGTAGATCATTATGGTGTCTCTATCAAAATGCGCTCGTATTTCGTAGGGTTTCGGACTCATTGAATTGTATTGTTTGTTTCAAGAGTCTTAACTGCTTTGTTTTTTAAATTGTTCCCAATGCTTTCAATTTATCCCTTTTTATTAAAAACATACTCCATTACTTTTTGGCTGGCTTCGGCATAGGCTTGCACAGAAATCTTACCTGCCTTTTGACTCATATTTGCCAATTCTGTTTCGTAGGCTTGAATCACTTTTTCTAACTGCCCCACCAATGCATTTATACCATTTTGGGGTGCGTCCACATCTTTGTATTTGTAGGGCAAATTAAAACCAAACAAATCCAGCATTTCGTTGAGGATGTAAATAGGAGACTGTGTATGCAATGCCAAGGTAATGCCATCGCTTGGGCGGCAAAACAATTCAAAGGTCTCTCGGCTTTTGCGCAATTTTATTTTGGTTTCAAGTGGCCCACCCGAAGTACTCCCAACAATATAGACCCCATCCATACGCATATCGGTTTGTTTGAGCAATTGAGCAAACAATTGATAAATTTCCCGTCTATCGTAATTTAAATCTTTGATGACCATTGCCATTGGACGTGCCTCGTATTTGTCAATGCCAATGAGCATTCCTTTATTCTCATGGGGTTCTTGCAATAGAATATGGAAATGACTATTGTACAAAGTTTCCGACATAGCGGCTTTGTGTAAAATGGGTGGAATGATGTCTGCAATCTGAACACGTTTCATTGGCAGTAGTATCTAAAGTTTTAACATTGAAAAGATAGTACAAAATATTGGAAAAATAAAAAGGCCGTCATTCAGGACGAATGACAGCCAGGAGAAAACTAAAAGGAGTCTGTAAATAACACTTCAAAAGTTGCTACTAAG
>JAHDIA010000378.1 GCA_020631035.1 Chitinophagales bacterium
ATTTTTAGAGATACAAGCGGTCCGCCGATGCGGAAAAAAACGCACTGGGCTGGCACTCCAGTCCTAGCAGGGCTAAGGCGAGTATTTTTGACGAAGTAGGTCTGAAAATATCGCACTGGGCTGGCATTCCAGTCAAAATCGGGAAGTTATTTTTTTATCATTCCTTATTTCATTTTTAGGAACTTGTTGCTGTAGACCTCCCTGTCAGTATGAATTTCGACTATGTACATTCCATTTTCTAGGAAATCCGTTGCGACTCTCCATTTTTGATTGGACAAGTCTATGATTTGTTCGATGTGTTGGTTTCCATTGGCATCCCATACATAGAGCGTTCCCTCATCAAAACTGCCAAACTCTTCTTTGGTAAACAGTTGTATGTTGGCATGATCTCTTACAGGATTGGGATTGACGCTAATGCTGGCTTCTTGTATATCTTTGGTTTGTTGCGTTTGATCAAACTCATCTGTTTTGCCTCCAAAGGGCGTAAACTGACACCAATTGCTTTTACAAATGATAAAGCTGTCTTTTACTGCAACAGCCGAAGTTAATTCATCAACTGCAATGAACTTCACTTGTAGTTTGTCGTCGGTTACTTCAAGATACATTGAACCCAATTCTGATAAGCCTCTTCCTCCATCTTTTGTATGGTAATATGGATCACTGTAACCATCTCTAAATTGTTTCATCAATGGGTGGTGGAAGAAGTATTCCTCTGTTGAATTATTGGGGCAATTGTAGTTGTCTACAGGATATTGTGTGACTTTACTAGAAGAACCCGCTACGACATAAACTGTTCCTGCGTCGTTTTTGTAGTACACATCTTGGGAATAGCCATAGTCTAAGATAGCAGCTTTTCCTTGAGCATAACCTGGAAATTGAGAGACAGGATCAGCCCAATACCCTCCACTTGAAGGGCTAGACAAGAATGGTAGACCTTGTACAAAGCCATTGTAAGAAAAAGCTGGAGTATATGTACAAGCTTCGGGATACGGTCCACAATAAGCGGTAAAATCGCCATTGCCATCTAAGAAGTCATCAAAATAACATTCTTGGAAAACCAAGGAACCATTGTTATTTTCTCTAAACCAACAACTGGTGTAATCATCCTCACAATCGTTTAAGTTACCTCCATGAAATCCTTTGACCAAGTAAGAACGTTCGTAGTGGTGGTTGTGTCCAGTGAGTACCAAGTCTACTTTTAGACTGTCAATAACAGGTAATATATGGTCTCTAACTGTTTTAGAATCTGGTTCAGACTCTTCATGACGTCCACTTGTATAAATTGGGTGATGACAATAGACAATGACCCATTTAGCATTGTTGTATATACGTGCATTGTGGATGTCTTGTTTGAGCCATTCCGCAATTTCTTCAATGGGTGTTGGATCTGGGTCCTCAGAAGACTCTGCTTCTGAATTGATGCTCACAAAATGTACATTACCATAATCAAAAGAATAGTGTCCTCTAGAGTAAACCTCACCATTGTGGGTAAATGTACCATCACTTGCTGGTGTAGAAAAGGTTTTGTAATATTCAATTGCTTCTTGATGATCTACTTCGTGATTCCCCAATGTTGGCCAGAAAGTCTTGTACTTTAATAACTTTTTGTATTTGTCAAAGACTTTTACTTGGTGTGCTACATCAGATCCACCTTCATAGGTGGGAATTCCATCTGAAGTTCCTGTTTTTCCATAAGCATTGTCTCCCAACATCATCACCAAATCAATATTGTCAAAAAAGTCAGGATGCTCATAGGTGGCAAAATAATCCTCATAATTGTCTACACACTTCAACAAGCCATCTCTTACACTTTCATTTTCACAAGGCACATCAGTGTTGGTATTACTACAATAAAAATCAGATCCACTATCTCCAAGTACCCATACTTTGAGTGGATTACTGTCTGTATAAGAACTACCACGAACAGGTGGAGTATCAAAATAGCCATATTCTTTAGGGCATTCCCTTCCCAAACATCTTTTGCCCTCTACCCAATATTGATAGGTAGTATTGGCATTGAGGTTGGTAAGATTGGCAAAATAATCAAAACCATTGTAATAATAACCATATCGGTCTCGATAGTATACTGGTTTTGTATAGCACTTTTTATTGCTTTGATCTATACATTTGACTACATTGTTATTGATGGCTTTGTAGCAAACTTGATAGTTGCCATCACTAAATGTAACACCATCGGCATTGGGCAATCCTTCGACCCTCCAACGAATGGTAATCTCACTTTCTCCAAAATTGTCTGTTTGTATATTTTGAAGATATGGCCCTCTGACAAGAGGGGGAACTTCTGGCGAAGTCACAGCAAATCCTATATTACTGGACCAATCCTGCCCCTGTACAGCAAGCCCTATCAAAAAGGTCAAAAAAACAATAAGTGAAACGTTCCATTTATTTTGAGCTGGTAATTGAGAATATTTTTCTTTTCCCCACATAAAACTGAATAATTTGCATGCCTTACCTATTTAGTTTAGATTAAGCACTTAATTGACAATAACTTAAAGGCAAACCTTTACACCTTTTAAGATACAGTTCCTGATTCCGTATATTTTTCTCTTACCAAAAAAGTGAAGAGAGTAGTTGTTAGTTTATCTTTTCGCAATACTAAGACGTTGTTTTCCAAAGTTACTAGGCTGGGTCAACTGGTTCAATGACATCAAGCATTGGTAGATCCATTAAAGCTTTTTCCTCATTGCTTACATTAAAGAATCGGAGTATTCCTCCAGAAGCTTTGGCAACGTGATGTGCAAAACTTATGTAACTTTTATACAATTCTGCACTAAGCTCTTGCTCCAATTTAGGAAAAATTTCATTTATTTTTGAGAGTTTCCCCGAAATAATATTGGTTCTGTCTTCTACATTATCTGCTGGTAGCTCTTTCAAGTAGGCTTCTAGCTTCTTATCGTAACTTTTTCCCACCATTTTATAAAATTCATTTAACTTATCTGGATGGTTATAAGCACGAATTTCTGTTACTTTTTTTGCCCACTCTTTTTCATCTTTATCTAAATCTCCATCTGCTCCTCCAATCAAAATGGTAATCAAAGGAAGTGCGTCAATCAATGCATCAACTTCTTCTTGATTTAATTTATCAAACATAATATCCATGATTTCAAATTTATATTTGCAAAATGAACCGCAAAGTTATTCAAAAAAATTAGGATGTCAGAGCATGTTTGAATTTAACATAAAGTATAAATTGCAAAAATTGAATGATTTTTGTACAATTCACAATGTTTGTAAAACAAAAACACTCAAAATTAAACAAGCCCTAAAACTTATTGTTTACTGATTTATGAAAAAAAGAGTTATTGTTTGGTTTAGGAATGATCTTCGTTTACAGGATAATGAAGCTCTTTACTCTGCTTGTCAAGAAGCAGATAGTATTATCCCTGTTTATTGCTTTGACGTACGACATTTTAGAAAGACACAATTGTATGGATTTCCCAAAACGGGAATACATCGGGCTAAATGTCTAATTGAAACCGTTCGAGACTTGCGTTTGTCTCTCAAAGAGATTGGTGGAGATTTGATAGTGGCTTATGGTAAGCCTGAAGAAATTATTTATAGCTTGGCAAAGTATCATGAAGTTGACGCGGTTTATTGTCAAGAAGAGGTATGCAGCGAAGAAATACAGGTTGAGAAACGACTGGAGCGCAATTTAGAAAGTATTGAAGTAGATATAGATTATTTTTGGGGTTCGACACTCTACCATTATGACGATTTACCTATGGACCCCAAACAACTACCCAATGTATTTACTATGTTTAGAAAAGAAGTAGAACAAAAATCTTCGATTCGAGACTTGTTTCCTATTCCCGAACAAATTTCTCTTGTCCCCAATTTGGAAGTGGGTAGCATTCCGAACTTAAAAGATTTGGGATTTGAACAAACTTTGTCTCCTTCTCCCAAATCTGTACTTCCTTTTAAAGGCGGTGAAACAGCTGCTTTGCTTCGACTAAAGCATTACTTTTGGGAAGGCGACCGTTTGCAAGTATACAAAGAAACTCGAAATGGCTTGTTGGGTGCCGATTATTCGTCTAAATTTTCGCCCTGGCTTGCCTTGGGTTGTATCTCGCCTAGACAGATTTACCATGAGGTCAAGCATTATGAAATGACACGAATTTCCAATCAATCTACTTATTGGTTGATCTTCGAATTGATCTGGCGAGATTATTTTCGTTTTATTACACTCAAATATGGCAATGCTTTGTTCAAAGCGGGTGGCATAAAGGCTGCTCACAAAATAGGGAGTGAAAAAATGGAATTGTTCCAAAAGTGGGCAAATGGCGAAACAGGTATTCCTTTTATAGATGCCAATATGCAAGAGTTAAATGCTACAGGTTTTATGTCGAATCGTGGACGACAAAATGTGGCAAGCTTTCTGGTCAAAGATATGAATCTCCACTGGCGAATGGGGGCAGAGTATTTCGAGTCTTTACTCATAGACTATGATCCTTGTAGCAATTATGGCAATTGGAACTATGTAGCGGGGATTGGCAATGACCCTAGAGAAAACCGATATTTTAATGTATTGAAACAAGCGAGTAAGTATGATCCTTATGGTGATTATGTCAAACATTGGCTGCCTCATTTGTCGGTATTACCTTCGACTCGTATTCATGAACCTTATTTGTTAAAACCAACAGAACAAACCTACTTAAAGCTTCGACTGGGAACTGATTACCCCAATCCCTGTATTAATATACATAGTTGGAAGGCTCGGAAAGCAAAATCTTGAAACGAAGGGCTGAAAGTTGCGACTTTATGCCAGATAGCAATGGAAAGCCCACAGCGGGGCTTCAGCAAGCTCAGCCACCTTGTGGCAAAACTTTCGTTTATGTTTTTTGCTTAGTGAGCCTGTCAAACTGAAGCGCGGACTTGGAATGGATAGCTGGGACTCGACCTCGTTTGAAAGCATAAGCATTCCATTCTAATAAAAAATTAACACACAAAATTTACCTTACATTAGGTATTTCACGTATAGTACAAAGTCTTTAGATTTGTAGTAATTACGAATAATCATTTGTAATTACAATTGGGCGAAAATTTTTTCGCCCCTACGTAAATTTATGCTATGTCCACTGCCAAACAAGAAAATATACGCTTACAATACTTGGTCATTTTTGTGGGCATTGCTTTGTTGGTGGTGAAATTTGTTGCCTTTTATCTGACCAATTCCAATACCATTTTTTCGGACGCTTTAGAATCCATTGTCAATGTAGTGATGGCGGTAGTGGGTTTGGTGAGCTTGTTTATAGCGGCTCTACCCAAGGATTTGAACCATCCTTATGGTCATGGCAAAGTTGAGTTTGTGTATGCAAGTCTTGAGGGTTTTTTGATTGGCGTGGCAGGAATGAGCATTATCATCAAGTCGGTGTACAATTTTTTTCATCCTGTGGTTTTGCATCAATTGGATATAGGTATTGCCTTGGTTGCTGTCACAGGTTTGGTCAATTATATTTTGGCAAGAGTCCTAGAACGTCAGGGACAGCAAAAACGTTCTGTAACCTTAATATCGGGGGCACAACATTTGAAATCGGATGCAGTGACAACTTTGGGCTTGGTCATTGGCTTGTCTATGGTCTGGCTTTTTGATGTCAAGTGGCTGGACAATTTGATTGCGATTGCTTTTGGGTTTTGGATTGTATGGATGGGACTCAAGCTGATTCGTCAGTCGCTGAGTGGCATTATGGACGAAACCGACGAAGCGATGTTGGAGGACTTGGTTGCATTGATGGAACAAAATCGCCATCCCAATTGGATAGATGTTCACAATTTGCGCATCATTCGCTTTGGTTCGGACATTCATTTGGATTTGCATTTGACCCTCCCCCACTATTTTACAGTTAAGGAGGCACATGATGAGGTGGATCGTTTTGAAGAGTTGATGCAAACGCAATTGGATGAACATACGGAGTGCTTTATCCATGTTGATCCTTGTATAGAAAGTTCGTGTAGGCTTTGTGAAAAATCAGATTGTCCTGTACGTCAAAACCCAAAAGAAGCGCATATTGTTTGGACCAAGGAATTGGTGCGTCGCAATAAGAAGCATGGTTTGGTAGAGGAATGAAATGTGCTAAAAGCATTGGAAGTGCTTCTATAAAACACAAAAGCCATCAACAATTGTAACATTGTTAATGGCCATTGTGTTAGTGGTGATCCCGCCAGAATCATTCCCGCCTTTTTTGGCACTTTTCGCAAATTATCGTA
>JAHDIA010000379.1:0-2492 GCA_020631035.1 Chitinophagales bacterium
GAACAGGAAGCACAAAGCCATTCGTAACTCGTAACTCTAAATTCTAAACTCCAATGTAGAAGATTGGGTAATTCAGGCAAAATACGGATACAATTCACAATGAACAGGAAATGCAAAGCCAATTTATAACTCATAATTCACAATTCGAAGAAGTTGGAGCAAAGGTGTGGTTCTTCGTCGCAACTTATTTGCCCGCTATCCGCTTTTACTCCTTCCAGGGCAAGCACAATCCCGAAAGTTCGGGACTACAGGGGTAACCGCTTCTATCGGGGCTAGGCTAGATCATTCAGTCGCATTCGCAGAAAACGTTTTTTTAGAAAAAATCCATTGACAGATGCCGATGAATCGGTATCAAATATTTATACCAAATGATAAAAAGAATCTTAAAAATTGCAGTATTACTATTGATAGCTTGGATTGTTTACGTTCAATTTTGGGGGACAGACGACCAAAAAACGATGCGTAAAAATCTATTTGAAAGTGTACGCAACACAGGCAAATCCATTGGGCAAATTGCCAAATCAGAAAAAGGCAAACTCAAAGACGTCTCCTTTAAAGATGCTTTGAGCAAAGTTGGCGATTCCTTAGACAAACTAAAAGAGAACACCAAAAACCTAGGAGCCAAAACCAAGGAGAAAATCAACAAAGTAGAAAAAGCCAAAGAAGACTTGGACAATCTATTGAGCAAACTCAAACTCAAAAAAGACAAAGACATCACCGAAGCTGAGACCCAAGAGGCCGAAGAAAAAGCCAAAAGCCTCAGCGACCTGATGGAAGAGCTTGCCAAAGAACTCGAAACAGAAGAGACCGCTCCCTAGCACATACAAGGCATGCCTTGTCTCCACAAACCACTAGGGAAAAAGCCCCCATACAGATAAGGCATGCCTTGATCTCCCTAATACCCCAACTCCAAATCCACCACATTCAACAAGGTCTCCCCAGCCACAAAACGCTTGATATTTTCCACCACTTCATTCCAACGCCCCAAATCATCAAAAGGGGAAGCCGCCCGATGAGGCGAGAGCAAAATATTGTCCAACTCATGAAAAGGAAAACGATAAGGATAGCGTTTGCCCGCCTCATTTTTTTCTGCCTTATAATCATACCACACATCAATAGCCGCCGAATGAATGACTTTATTTTTAAGGGCTTCATAAAGTGCTCTCTCATCAATCACCGCTCCCCTTGCTACATTAACCAACAAAGCATTTTCTCCTAGCCGTTCCAGCTCCTTTTTACCAATCATTCCATCCGTTTTATCTGTATGTGGAACCGCCACGATCAAAATATCTGATTGTTCTAAAAAAGGATGCAATTGTTTAGGAGTAAAACAATTTACAGAAGCCAATTCCTGCTGTTCCGAATTACTCCAACTGCGTTTCAATATATTGAATTGGCAGCCGAAAGTACTTAGAAATAAATGAATGTTTTGATTGATATTGCCATAACCCAATAAGCCAATTTTTTTATTTCTTAAAGGAAGACTTTTGCCCTGTTTGTCTCCACTACGCCACTGACCCTCCTTTAACAATTGATGATGAAGTAAGAGGCGATTGCTCAAACTCAAAAGCAAGGCAATTGCATGTTGAGCCGTAAAGTACGCATTACCGTGTCCATTGCAAAAAATGAGTTTGCGATTTTTATTGACCTCTTTGATAAGCGGTAGAATGTGTTGCACCCCTGCTCCAGGATTGAGCAATAATTTTAAATTTTTGGCACTATTCAACATTTCCCTACTAGGTCGCCACCCAATCATTATCTGACATTCCGCCAACATAGGAAAACTCTTGTTATCTATTTCATTCTTGTTAGGGAAAATTAAATTTAAATTTGAGATGTCTTTTAAATGACGCCTGAGGTAATCTTGTAACTCCTTTCTTACTTCCCAAATAAATAAAATGTTAATCATTCAAAATTTTTTTATAAATTTACACAATAAACAACACAACTTAGCACGTTTAATTAACAAACATTAACGGAAGTAAACCAACTTCTTTCTTCTTCAGCAACAATAATAAGCACAACTATAATCTTTTCAAATCTTCTTGCCCTATAGGGTTCGTGTGCATTGCATGACCCTATATTTCTAAAATTTTTTAACCCCAATTCAATTGGCAACTGGGCTAATACAAAAGAGGTGCATAACAGCATTTATTTAGGTATGCTAGCTACCAAAATAAAATGGTTGTGCGTAGGATTGTATTGCCTTGAGCCAAACGAAGTAGCGAAGTTAAATTTAAAAAATGCTACTTCCACATTTGTTAATTTTAATTACTTAATTTAAAAATCATCAAAAAAATGAAATTAAATCATTTGTTATTTTTTGGAGTATTGTTTTTTGGAATGGCTCTACTAAGCTCCTGTGGGAAAGAAGATTTGGCTAAAGGAGATGGATTCAATGTTGATCAGATAGATACATCTAATGAGGGTTCTAGTTTGACACTTGATCAAAACAAAGGTGATGAAGAAGGCGCAGCCCAAGATAGTACAGT
>JAHDIA010000379.1:2502-6224 GCA_020631035.1 Chitinophagales bacterium
GATTATCCAGCAGCTATAGATGATTATGTAGCGGCTAATTATCCAGATGCTAGCATAGTTGAAGTGGCATTAGATGGTGAAACATACGAAGTTGAACTCGATACAGAAGTCGAACTCGTTTTTGATTTAGAAGGCAATTTTATCGAAGAAGAAATGGAAGACGAAGAGGATGAAGACGAAGAAGGCGAAGAGGACGACAGCGAAGATGGTGACGAAGACGACAGCGAAGATGGCGACGAAGACGATAGCGAAGATGGCGACGAAGACGATAGCGAAGATGGCGACGAAGATGACAGCGAAGATGGCGACGAAGATGACAGCGAAGACGATGATGAAGACGAAGGCGGCAACGACTGATCAAAACTGGGAGCAGAATACATACAAAAGCACGGGAATTAATTCCCGTGCTTTCTCTTTTTTAAATTTAAACTTTTAGGTTCCTATTTTCCATTCAAATGGAAAGATAATTTTTAATCTTGAATTTTCAATTCGCTCTTACTTCGAATGTTCCCGTCCTTTAATCTTGCCAGAATTGGCTTTTTCATTCAATTCTTTTTGTGCCGCTTCTTCTTCTTCAGTCAATACATAATCGCCTAGGTTGGTCAGGTCGGGTTTGCCAGCATTGACCCAAGCAGTATACCAAAAACTACCCAAAGTCAAAATGGCTTTGCGCATACGGTCCTCAATCATCCCATCCAATTCTTTTTCGTAGGTCTTAGAAAATTCTGTAGAATAAGTACGCATCAACAATTCCCCACGTTCATCAAAGGCATATTTTTTGTCCTCTGTAAAACGTTCAGTCAATTCTTTTTCTTTTGCCAAAACTGTAGGAACGTGTGAGGCACTTTCTATAATGGTTTCCCATATTTTTTTTCTAGGACTTTTCAAATACTCCGCCTTACCCACAAAATAATCATAATTGTCATCGGCAAATAATTCAGGACAACGAGACTCCCAAAAACCATGTATCCCTTTTTGTCCTGTCAACTGTCCATTGTAATTAAGTGTGGTGTGGAGGGGAACGTGTATGTCACCAATGTAATGTCCTATATCAACAGAATGTCGTAGAATGCGCTTCAAATTTCTATCTTCAAAAGCACGGGTCAATTTGCCCAGCACCCATTCCAAGTTCCAGGGCGCAATTCCATACTCTCGCAAGGTGTCCTCTGAAAATTTAGCTACGGCATCCTCCCATTTGTGAGGAACCATATCAAAAGGATACTCTCCATATACATCAATGTCGATGTAATGGTTTTTGTCTTCCCCCTCAGCAGAGTAGCGACGTTTGTCAGGATCTACCGCATGTTCAGTGATAAATTCCAAATGAGCTTTGTAAAAACCAATCATTTCAGGGGGGAGCGTAAACACTGCCAGACGATTGACCCGTTTATGCGCCCAAAACCCCCAAGATTTTGCCTCTGGAATTTGCCAAATAGAAAAGCCAAAGACCATCAAACCCACAAAAACAATTTTTATAATATTTTTCATCAATTTTCTATTTTCGTACTAAAGCCTAAAATTACAATTTTTCTGTTGATTTCAGTTTGCAACTGGAATCTAATAACGTATCTTTGACACTCAAAAGGAAAAAATATGCGAGAAATACGTTTTAGAGAAGCCCTTAGAGAAGCCATGTCTGAAGAAATGCGCCGTGATCCAAGGGTTTTTTTGATGGGGGAAGAAGTCGCTGAGTACAATGGAGCCTACAAAGTCTCTCAAGGAATGCTTGACGAATTTGGTGAAGATAGGGTGATTGATACGCCCATTGCCGAATTGGGTTTTGCAGGAATTGGTGTAGGAGCTGCTATGAATGGTTTGCGTCCCATAGTCGAGTTTATGACTTGGAACTTTGCCCTTTTGGCTTCTGACCAAATCATCAATTCCGCTGCCAAAATGCTGCAAATGTCAGGAGGGCACTATGGTTGTCCCATCGTTTTTAGAGGGGCAAGTGGTTCGGCAGGACAGTTGGCGGCTACACACTCCAATAGCTACGAACAATTTTACGCACACGTTCCAGGACTCAAAGTCATCTCTGTATCCAATCCTTACGATGCCAAAGGCTTGCTCAAATCAGCCATTCGTGACGATGACCCAGTCTTGTTTATGGAATCTGAACAAATGTATTCTGACTTAGGTGAAGTACCCGAAGAAGAATACATCATTCCCATCGGTCTAGCAGACATCAAAAGAGAAGGCACTGATGTAACCATCGTTTCCTACAACAAAATGATGAAAGTGGCACTAGCTGCTGCGGAAGAATTGGAAAAAGAAGACATTAGTGCCGAGGTGATTGACTTACGAACCATTCGCCCACTAGACTATGATACTGTTATCAAATCTGTACAAAAAACCAACCGCTTGATTGCAGTAGAAGAAGCGCCACCCTTTGGAGGCATCACAGCCGAATTGAGTCATATCGTTCAAAGAAGAGCTTTTGATCACTTGGATTCTCCAGTCATTAGAGTAAATGGTGAAGATACCCCTGTAGCTTATGCACCAACTTTGGTGGAGGCATATCTGCCAAGTGTAGAAAAAATAGTAAAAGCAGCCAAAGAGTCGCTTTACTTACTCAAATAAAAAACCAATAAGCCACCAACAGGGTAGCAGAAATAGTGAAAAACGACTACTCATTCATAGTTACGTGCCCGCTCCTGACAAGGAGCGGGTTTTGTTTTGTGTAATGGACAATACTTGTGATCCCTTGCATTTTCAAAATATCTTACATCTTTATAGACAATGCCTGTCTTCTAAGCCTCCCCAAATGGGCAATACCGCTCAGCCTCGCCCCTCGCCCCTCACTCCTCGCCCCTTTAAAAAGGGCAGGACGAAGCGGATGGATGCAATCTAAGACGCAGCCAAAAACACGCGCCCGATAACCAGACCAAAATGTAGCCTAGAACCACTGACGTTGCCCCAAAATAATTATGAATGGTAAATTATAAGTTATGAATACAAAATGCCAATCCATCATTCACAATTTATCACTCACAATTAACCAAAAAGACAGCTCAAAGAGTAAAACCATCGACTATGGACTATGGACTGAATGACTATCAAGCAAAATTCACTATCTTTGCACCAAAATTTTAGAACACCAAAATATTTCACTATGGTCTTTGATATTGATATGATCAAAAAGGTCTATGCGGGTATTGCCGAAAGGGTAGAAAAAGCCAAAGAAACCCTAGGGCGTCCCTTGACCTTGACAGAAAAAATCCTATACTCACACCTTTATGAAACAACCCCTTTAAAAAACTATCAAAGAGGCGAAGATTATGTAAATTTCGCACCCGATAGAGTAGCAATGCAAGATGCAACCGCACAAATGGCATTGTTACAATTTATGCAATCTGGTAAAAGCAAAGTAGCGGTTCCTTCGACCGTTCACTGCGATCACTTGATTTTGGCAAAAACAGGAGCTGACGCAGATTTGGAAAATGCTTTGGGTCAAAACAAAGAGGTATATGACTTTCTTGCTTCTGTTTCTAACAAATATGGAATTGGTTTTTGGAAACCTGGTGCAGGTATCATCCATCAAGTTGTTCTAGAAAATTATGCTTTCCCTGGTGCCATGATGATTGGTACAGATTCTCATACCGTAAATGCTGGCGGTTTGGGTATGGTCGCAATTGGTGTCGGTGGAGCCGATGCTGTAGATGTTATGGCTGGAATGCCTTGGGAATTGGCACAGCCTAAATTAATTGGTGTTCATTTAACAGGTA
>JAHDIA010000380.1 GCA_020631035.1 Chitinophagales bacterium
CAACAAAGAACTGCGTTTTATCCCCGATCCCAAAGCCAATTTTAGTACCCAAACCTATGGCTTGACGGATGTAGACCTACCTGAAAAGCAGGCAAGTACTGAAACATACCAAGCTCCAATTCAACAAGAAACGGTTAGTACGAGTACCAATTACCAAAACACTTCTTATACCACAGAACCAGATCCTCCACAAAAAACCCAAACGGTTGGTTCGGTATTGGAAGACAATGTACAAAAAGAAGAATGGAATCAAGAACCAGGTACACCTGACTACGAATATGAAGAAGAGAAAAAAGGTCCTGGTATATTGAGTTGGTTGTTGCCTTTGGTCGCCTTGCTCTTATTGGTTTTCTTGATTTTCCAAATGAAAAAGAATGAATCAAGTCTCAAAGACATTCCACCTTTCTCCTTCTTCTTAGGTTCTGATAAAGAAGAGGATAAAATTGCAGAAAATAAAAGAACCGACGAACTTAGCTATCAAGATAATGCTAATCGTCCTATTACTGAATCAAGTACAGCTAGTAGCAACAATGAGACTAGCAATGACAATGACTCCAATGCTTCACAGTCAAACACCGACGAAGGGCGCACAACTTACGAGTCTTATACAGGAGGTTCAAATACCGATACTGACAATATAAGTAACTCCAGTACAAACACAAGCACTACTGCTTCCAATAACAATTCTAACACGGGGACTTCTAGCAATAATTCATACAATAATTCTCGAAGCAATGCTTCTAATTCTAGCAGTTCCACTTCTGGTAGCAGTTCTGGCAATCAATACAACAGAGATGCCCCCATCAGTATTCAATCTACTTACGACCTACCAGGTGGTTATTATGGCATAGTGGGCGTATTTGGTGACAAAGACAATGCCATCAAATTGGCAAACAAACTCAAAAAAGCTGGGCATCAAATTTATCTTGCCAGACATGGAGATAAATACAGAGCTGCCATTTATTTGAGCAATAGAGAAAGTGAAGCAGAACAAAGATTAAGCTCTCTCAAAAGGTCTATCAACAAAGATTCTTGGATTCTAAAGATTTAATTCCTGACGCCCTACTGCTACATTATTTACAAATAAATTACATTTATTTTTTGTAAGACTTTGTTAGCCGTTGGGCTTATTGTATCTTGCATTCTTAAAAGAAATAGGGAGAAAAGGTAAGATATAATATTAAGTTTTTAGTTTCATAAACATATAAATGTGATGGAATATGGAGTTTGCGGCCTAACACTCATTCCTGTACGTGCCAAGCATTCACACACAAGTGAAATGGTCACTCAAATTTTGTTCGGAGAAACATTCAAAATTTTAGAAAAAAAAGACAAGTGGGTACTTGTTGAATTGATGCTGGATCAATATCAAGGGTGGATAGATGAAAAACAAATGGTTCTATTGAATCAAAGCAATTTTTTCAATATCCTAGAAAATTCTGAGTTTTACTCCATTGATATTGTTCGGACAGCCCGTTCTATTTACAAAGAACACCCCATCTTGCTTGGCAGTCCTCTGCCATTTTACCGCCAAAAACAGTTTAGTTTTTTTGATGACAAATTTAGCTTTGAAGGCAATGTGGTTAACCTCCTTGAAACAACTCCCAATAGAGATAAAATCAAGGAGATTGCAATGATTTACCTCAATGCCCCCTATCTTTGGGGAGGTCGTTCGCCTTTGGGGATTGATTGTTCTGGCTTTACCCAAATGGTCTACCGACTCAATGGCATCAAAATAGCTAGAGACTCCAAAGACCAAGCAGCAGAAGAAAGCAGTCTCATCAAAATCAATACAAACGGGCGATCTTGCTTTTTTTGCAAATGAAGAGGACAAGATAACTCATGTGGGCATTATGCTCAACAACTCCCAAATCATCCATGCACATGGCAAGGTTCGTATAGATTCTATCAGTCAAAAAGGAATTTACAACAACGAATTGGGCAAATACACCCACCAACTCAAGTTTATCAAAAGTTTTATTGAGTGAAAATCCTAAGTGCCCAACAAATTCGAGCACTCGATGCCCACACCATTCAACACGAACCCATAGACAGTAGCGATCTTATGGAACGTGCTTCCCAAACATTTGCTAGGGCATTTCAAAAACACTTTGCTCCTTCACAACCTGTCTATTTGTTTTGTGGAACAGGCAACAATGGAGGCGACGGACTTTGTGTGGCTCGTCTACTTGAGCAAGAAGGCTATTCCATTTCTCTTTTTATCTGTCCCATTGGTGATTATGCCTCTCCAGATTTCGACCTCAATTTGACACGAATCGACAAAGCAAACAAACTATCTTATCTCACTCTCCAATCCATTTCAGACTTTCCCAATATTCCCCCAAATGCCGTTGTCATTGATGCGCTTTTTGGCTCGGGACTCAACCGTCCTTTACAAGATTTGTTTAAATATTTGGTCTCTTACCTCAATGCCCAAGACTGTCACAAAGTTGCCATTGATATGCCTTCAGGTATACAAGCCGATGCTCAACTTGATTCTAGGGCATTTAAAGCGGAGCATACTTTTACTTTTGAATTGCCCAAGTTAAGCCAACTACTGCCCCAAAACCATTCTTTTGTGGGTCAATTGCACATTCTCCCCATCGGTTTAGATCAATCCTTTATTGAGACATTGGAAACAGGGCATTTTTTCTTGGACACTCAAATGGTTTATCCGCTCATACATAACCGAAACAAATACGACCACAAAGGTACTTTTGGACATGCTTTGTTGATGGCGGGAAGCTATGGCAAAACAGGTGCCGCCCTACTCTCTGCCAAAGCTTGTTTGAAAAGTGGCGCAGGTTTGTTGACAGCTTATGTTCCCGATACAGCCTACCCTATTTTCCAAACTGCTCTGCCTGAGTGTATGCTCCTAACTGATGAGGATGGCAAAAAACTGAGTTCCACACCTGATCTATCCAAATACAAAGCCATTGCCTTGGGTCCAGGTTTGGGACAACATCCCGCAACCGCCAAAATGCTAAAATTTGTTCTAGAACATAGTCCTGTTCCCCTAGTTCTAGATGCTGACGCTCTTAATATCATTGCCAAGCATCAGTGGCACCATCTTATTCCGCCCAAGAGTATTTTAACACCCCACCCCAAAGAGTTTGAACGTTTGTGTGGAAAGGCTCAAAACGATTATCACCAATTGGAACTCCTACAAAACTATGCACACAATATACAATCAGTGGTGCTTATCAAAAGAGCGCATACAGTCATTGCGACTCCTGAAGGGCAATTGTATTTCAATTCTACAGGCAATCCATTTATGGGAACGGCAGGTAGTGGGGATGTATTAACAGGGATTCTTTTGGGTCTTCGCGCTCAAGGCTATAGTGATACAAATGCAGCTATCTTGGGCGTTTATTTTCATGGAAAAGCGGGAGACGAAGCCCATCAAAAAAAACATCACTTACTCGCATCAGATTTGATTGATTTTTTTCGTTTAGATAATAAGTAAATTTTTAAATGTTTTTTTGGAGCAAAGGTTTGAGTGCTTCGTCGCTACTTATTTGCCTGCTATCCGCTTTTACTCCTCCCCGCTAGACGTTGCGTGCAACGTCTCTACGGGTGCGGGGTAATCGCTACTATCAGGGCTATTTTACAAGGTTCAGTCGCCTTCTCAGAATGCGTTTTTTTAAATTTAAATTTTCACAACTTAATTTCTTTGAATAAATTATTTCTCTTTCTTCGTCGTATGTTGGGCTTTTCTATAGTAAGTGGCTTTGCCATTGTAGGCATTGTTGCCTTTAGCAATATTTGGATTACTAAAAGTAGTGAAGCCAAAATGTTTGACACTGTCACACAAATTCCCAAGAACAAAGTTGGACTGGTTCTTGGCACCATCAAGATTTTACCCAATGGTCGACTCAATTATTATTTTAAATATAGAATAGATGCCGCAGCGCAATTGTACCACAGCGGTAAAGTTGAGTATTTATTGGTCAGTGGCGACAATCGCAAAAGGGGCTACAATGAACCTGAAGATATGCGTGCTGCCCTCATCGAAAAGGGAGTGCCTGCCAGTAAAATTTATTTGGATTATGCTGGGTTTAGAACGCTAGATTCAGTGGTTCGCTGCAAAGAAATTTTTGGACAAAATAAGTTTACGGTTGTCTCTCAAGCTTTCCACAACCAAAGAGCCTTGTTTATTGGCAACAAAAGGGGAATGGATTTGGTGGGCTTCAATGCCAAAAATGTATCCCAAAGATATGGGCGCAAAACCAATATTCGGGAGGTACTCGCCAAGACAGCCGCTGTACTCGATCTCTATTTTTTAAACCGTATGCCCAAATACCTCGGTGAGAAAATCATTATCGGAAAAGATCCAATTGTTAGAAGCGACTAAATTAATTGTGAGTTATAAATTGTGAATTATGAATTGGGGGGAATATAAATTATGAGTTATAAATTGTGAATTGGCTATGTGGTTTCTGTTCCCTTAGTAGGTTTCAGTTGCAAACTGAAAAGCAAATTAGCGAAAGTTTGTCACTTGAAGTGACGCAAGTAAATTGTGAGTTACAAATTATAGCAAAAACACTGCATTTATAATTCATAACTCACAATTCATAATTATTAATATCCAGTATCTGTTACAGCTCCATAAGCGTTAACCTTACCCCAACCAAAATCTCCATCTCTATTAGGATAATTATCAGATGAGTTTTTCAATCTATTGATGATGTCTGTACGAGACATACCTGGGTCAGTTGCCCATACCAAAGCAGCGATACCAGCCATTGTTGCTGTAGAACAAGAAGAACCACCCACATAATTGGGTTGATCGCTGGTCAATGCCAAAGATAGAGAATGACGACTGGTGCTGTTGGCACGCTCCATAACAACTGTAAAGTCTACTTCACTACCAGAATGGCATACTGCACAACGCTCATAAGTATTTTGATCTTTGATTCCTGTCACCGCCACTGTCTCACTCATATATGCTGGGAAAATAACCCCATACCAACTGGTAAAAGAAGTAGAAGTACCCGCTGCTGCAAAAATCAATTTACCTCTGTTGTAGGCATAGTAGATACCATCGGCTACTGTACCAGAATAGAATACATCGCCCAATGACATACTGACAATGTCAACATAAGATTTATTACCTGCCAATTTGAGTGCATTTTTGACTCCATCTTTTTCATTAGAAGTATTGATGATTACATCTTCTACTGCTCTTACAGAAACCAAATTTGACTGGTAAGCTACCCCTACTGAATTGCCATCGGTTCCCCAAGGAGCAGTAGCCAAACCTGCCATAGACGTTCCATGTCCACATTGGTCGTGTGGTGCATCCAATGTTTTCCACCACCAAGAACCTGAATATTTTGTACTGTATTTCTCGACAAATCTGTTGTTAGAGGCTCCTGAATCAAATTGATTTCCTAAATTGTTTTGATCGTCCGAAGCTCCTGTATCAATGATGCAAATACCAATGTTGTTTCCGTTGGAATGTGCCCAAGCATCAGGAATGTTGTGCTTATCATGTACCCAAGGAATTTTGGTATTGTAGGTACTGCTATTGGTATAGTCGTTGGAATTAATGTTGTAATCTGGTTGACTTCCACATCCCGAATCACTTTTATTGTTTCGTTCAGAATCAGGATAGTAACCCATTGGTTCTACATAACGAATGTTGGGATTGTTTCTCAATTCTTGAATGGTCGCAAATGAGGTAACTTTTACCGCAATTGTTGGAATTTCGTTGTCCAACTCAAAAGGAAGCAAGTCTTCGATTTTTAAATTTTCATTTTGCGTTGCAGCCTTCTCGTTCAACAAAATTTGATTTAAAATCTCTGTTCTTTGTTCAATCCATTGCTCAGGCAATCTGTCTTCAGTACCTATCCATTTTTCCACATTGTCAAAACCATCAATTTGATAACCGATTGTTAAGATTTCATCACTTTGCATCAATGCACTGTAGAGCATTTCGTCAGAGGCTGACTCCCAATTAAAGACTTTTTGTTCTTTGTGAATTGTTTTTACAACAAACTCTTTGATTTCATCTGCTGTAAACATTTGATCTGGTACACTTTGTTGTCCAGTTGGTGCCACCCCTTCTTTTGAACAAGCATTAAAGACCATGACCATCAATAGCATGATGGCTAAATTTCTAGTTAATTTCATCATTATTAATAATTAATTATAAAAATTAATACAAGGGAATAGATTCTTTATCCCTTAATAAAATATATCTTTGATTA
>JAHDIA010000381.1 GCA_020631035.1 Chitinophagales bacterium
TAAAGACAAACCCCAAGCCGAAGATGAGCCTGAAGGCAAAAAGGGCAAAATGGTTGTCAGCATCATTACTGAAAAAAATGACGTTTACAATCCCAATTCTGGAACACAATTTGACTTCCTCGCTCACTCATATATCTCTAGAAACAAAGACCCCCTACCTGTTGTTCCCAGCGAGGTTTCCCAAAGTGATGACCATAGCATTTCTTGGGACGAGGCAACAAAACGTGTTCAAAACTGGTTTTATGACAATACAAGGAACTCCTGGATTGATAAGCAGTTTGATGACTCAAAGCCTTTTTTTCAAGCTTTTGTTGTAGATGCCATTGACTTTGCTGGTGGAACTAGATTTGATTGTTATTTAGGACTTAAAGAACACATAGAAAAACAGGGAGACAAATCTATAACTTATTATACACCAGACTTGATTGTTGTGAATTATGATACAAAAAGAATTGTTTCATTGGTAGTTAAGCATACTGCAAATGAAGAAATGCTTACCAGTACCAAACTAGAAGATATAGCGGCTCCTGTTCCGCCATTTGGTTCGGGTGGTAGCACTGCTTATAGCAATTTTGGTTTCTTCCAATCACTTAAGATCTCTTAATCATCGATTTAATTTACCTGACATATTCTGTACCAATCTTGCTTTTCTTTTGTTTGATGGTCGGATTGAGTTACTACAAATTCCTAAATACAACAAGGCGTTTGTTGTTGTTGTATTTGGGAGTTTGCTTGCTAATGGATTTATCCTCTAGAGCCTTACATGGGCTATTTGAAAATAATTTAATTTTATTTAGTATTTCTGGGCTAATTGATTTACTCATTTTCTCTAAACTCTATCATCAATTTTCCAAAAGAAAGTATTTGATTGGACTTATGGCATTGTTGGGAAGTATGTATATTTTGATTGAGTTCATTTATTTGGATGTCAATCAACGTACTTCTTTCCAACCATATGCCAAAGTAGTGGCTTCTTTTTTCATTGTCTCAATGGCATTAAATTATTTTTTTGAACAAATAAATAAGGAACAAAAGATTGCTAGATTAGATTTATATTTAAATAGCTTTGTACTTTGTTTCTTTGCCCTTGAATTGATTTTATTATTGCCAACGAATTTTTTAATCAATGGAGATCATAACATCATCTTTGCTTTTTGGTTTTTACGCATTTTATTTTTATTGCTCTTTTATTCTGGCTTAACCTTTTTGATATGGAAGAATGGCAAAAACCAGAAACAATTGCGCTATGGATAGTCATCGCCATTTTGTTTTTAATGTTGTTGCTAATTGTCATTGTACAATTGGTTAGGACTATTTATAAAAGAATGTTAGCAACTCAAATAAAGGAAGCTGAAACCAAATTGACCCATCAACAAAATTTGTTGAATGCCACCATCCAGACACAAGAAAAAGAACGCCAAAGAATTGCAGCAGATTTACACGATACTTTAATTGGGCAGTTGACAGCCATAAAAATGCAACACGAACTTGATCCAGAAAATGAAAGTTTGCAAAAAAAGCTCACTGAAAGTATTGCCGTAGCAAGACGTATTTCTCACGACTTGAGTCCACCAATGTTAGAATATACTCCTCTAGCTGATTTGATAGAAGAGGTGGTCTCTCCCTGGGAGGTTTATGCTTCAATTGATGCTAAGTACGATGTTCAGATAGAAATGGATCACAGCAATGATTTTAAAATACAATTAACTAGAATCATTCAAGAAGTCATCACCAATATTGTAAAGCATGCCGATGCAAGTGTTATACACATTCATTACCGTCAATCTAAAAATTGGATTGCGCTCAAAATAGCAGACAATGGCAAAGGTTTCGATACAGGACAAGATGGCTACAAAGGTTTGGGCTTAAAGAACATTGAAACGAGGGTACAATACCTTAACGGACAATATCGTGTTCGTTCCAAAATAAACGAGGGCACCTCTTTTATGTTCTTATTTTTCAAAAACAAGTAAAACTAGATAAATTTATCTTTATATTAATTACGTCCAATAACTTTATCTACTGATAACACTAAATCAATTTTAAATGAATAACATTTCTCTTGCACTAGTAGATGACGACAAGCTGATTGTATCACTATTAAGTGACTATTTACATCAACAAGATGGACTTGAAGTTGTTTTAACTGCTGAAAGTGGCGAAGACTTTCTTGAATTACTAGAAACTGCAGAAAAAATACCCGAAGTAGTTGTGCTGGACCTTAGAATGAAACAAAAAAATGGCATTGAAGTATGTACCACACTCAAAGCCAAGTACCCTGATATTCGAACCATCATTATGTCTTCCCATTACAACAAATCTTTTATAGGATTTATGTTAAAAACAGGCGTCACTGCTTTTATCCCCAAGGGGATTTCTCAGAAACAGTTGGTAGAAATCATCAAAGCTGTGCATCTCAATGGTTATTACTTTTTGGAGGAACAAGTGGAAATCATGCGTACCCAAATGGCAAACAATACTCCCAAACCTGTTCTTTCTGCACAAGATGCTTTAACCAAGAGAGAAGTAGAAATACTGAAGTTGATTTGCTATCAAAAAACGGCAAAGGAAATAAGCAAGGATTTGTTTATTGCTCCTCGAACAGTTGAAGGACACAAGGGCAATCTTCTTCTAAAAACAGGAACCAAAAACATTGCGGGTTTGGTCATTTACGCCATTCAAAACAAGATCATCTCTGCTGATGAAATTGCATTGATATAGTCTTGGCAAACTATGTTGTTCTATTGGCATTAATGTTGTTCAATAAAAGCTTTGAGTTCTTGTAAGTTTCCATTAAACACATCAAAATCATTCTTGGTTTCCCCAATAGAATAGTGGTCTAATTTTTGCCATATTGCCCATCCTTTGCTTTTCCAATTCTTAGGTAAATTGGGCTGGTCTTTTTGTACATAACTGGCAATCCACAAGGGATAATCAGCAAAAGCTTTGTTATTGAGGTATTTATTACCATCACTCACATTGCAATAAATAATGGGTTTTCTAGCAGATTTTTTCTCAATTGTTTTTAAACAAGTCAGTAAGTCTCTTTGGATTTGCTCTACAGATTGTGTGGTATCAATTCCTCCACTTTCAAAATCTATGATGGGTGGAAAATCATTGGATTTTAAGTCAGCTATGGTTTTTAAATAATGATTGGCTTGTGCGACTGGCTCATCTCGTG
Source organism: Chitinophagales bacterium (assembly GCA_020631035.1). Lineage (GTDB taxonomy): Bacteria > Bacteroidota > Bacteroidia > Chitinophagales > UBA2359 > JAHDGP01. The sequence continues at coordinate 3,182 of JAHDIA010000381.1, forward strand.
TTCTATAAAAGTGGTAGCTTCCTCTAATCAAATTGTTTTCTGCTATCAAAGCCCAATTCTGTTGAAATTTGGGATCGACATAAGTAATGCCTTCGCTTGCTTTGCTTATGACAAAAGCTATGCTGTCTGCTTTTTGTTTGATAAAAGTCATTTCGTCTCCTTGAAATTTAGAAATGTCAATTCCATATACGAAAGGCTTAGCATCGACTTCTTGCTTATTGGTATCCGTCTGCTCTTTTTTTTCGGGAAGTTGAGTGTTTTGTGTTGTTTGCTTTTCCTCCACTACCTCTTCTGTTGTAGGAGCTTGACAAGCCAAAAACATTGATAACAGAAGACTATGTAACAATAAAATATAAGGTGCATTGGTTTGTGTCTTCATTGGATTTGATTTTGGTATTTTACAAAGAGTGATAAGAAGGGAATGAAACTGTGGAAATGATTCATTCCCTCAAGTAATTAGGTAAGTAGTTAGGTTGTATTTACCACCGTTTATTATTGACAAGGGAGTATACATTCTACTGAAGGCTTAAAGTCTATATTTTGGTTTGGCGATGTAATATTGTGACTGGCTTTTTTGAAAGACCTACTTCCATCACTTCCTTCTATATCTGCCTCAAGCTCAACACTAAAACTTTGATTTGATGTAAAAATAAGCTCAAGAAAAACATCATCTCCATTTTCCAATTCCGCAACTTCCTTCTCCCAACTCTCATCATTCAAGGACTCAACTTGTATACGACCATCTGCATCTCTATAAGTGATTTCAGGATTCTCTCCTAAATCACCTGTAGTCGTAATTTTATAAGTCACTGTATATTTTGCCTCAAGCACTGGTGTAGGGTCTGGCTCTGGTGTATCATCTTCGCAAGCTTGAAAAACCAGAAGTAATGACACAAAGAACAATAATAGTAAATTACGCATATTTATAGGATTTAGTTTTTTATAAAAAAGTAGTCGAATACAAATCCAACTACTTAAAGTATATTTTAAAGGTGTCACCTTTAAGTTTCTATTTTGGGAGCTAGTATATACTAGTTAAAAGGTGACACCTTTCTTTTAATTAGTTTCCTGCAGGAGCTGGAGACGGTCCTTGTCCATTGCTACTAGGAGAATCATCACCTGAAATCGTCAAGTATTGTTTTGGATAATATTTGGCTACCCACATTTGCGCCAACTGTGCGGCGGTAATTGGCTTGAGGTAATAATTAATGGGTACACCCAATTCACCTGCAATGGCTTTGGTCACATAATCTTCAAATGCCGTCATCAAAGTATTGATGTCCAACATTTTGTTTTCACCATCGGCTATGTCGCCTAACCCTGTCATCACACTCTTGATTTCCGAATTGCGGATGGCCAACATTTGCTGACCTGTACGGGCTGCTTGTGCACTTTGAGCAACACTACTCTGTGCAGCAGCAGTTGAGTTGGCTAAGGTGGCCAATTTGTCCATCATTTTGGCTGGATCAAAATCGGTAAATTGTTTGACTCCTAGTTGAACTGTTCCCGATTTGATTGTAGGAATCGCTCCCATAGTAACAAGGCTGACGTGAGATGAAATTTGTTGAGAACTCAACATATTTTTTACATCATGGGCAAAAGAAGCATCTACACCAAAACCTCCTTGGGCATTTGAAAACCATCCACCTGTTTCCATTTGTGCTTGCAAAGAACTCGCCATAGAAACCATTTTTTGACTAGAACTAGTTGATTCAGATTTCAAAATGTGAACCATCCCTACAAAGCTTGAGCCATAGGTTGCTCCAGAAATGATGTTGATGCTTTCTTCGTTTGGGGTTCCCTCTTGTTTGGAAATTTTTTGCATACTTCCAACGTCGTCTATTTTTATCAATGATTTTGGCTTGAGTTTGTTCCATACCCGAATTCCCTTGTCTACATCTATGATAAATGGAGCCAATAAAGCAGCTTCTTTGTGTGTACAGGCAGCAGTGATAATCAAGGTTCCTTCAACATCGTGGTTTTGCAATTGTTTGCTGACTTGAGTCGCCGCAGCGGCAGTAGCTTCGGCACTTCTCTTGGTGCCTAAAAAACTGGTTTGAGCAGAAACATAGGCTTTGATCTGGGCAACTGTGTTTGAAGCATTTTGTGTGTTTTCATCAAAAGAAAAATACTGTGCGTCCATTTTTAAAGAATCTGAGGACAATGGCATTTTCTTAATCTGTGATTTGTTGTAGTCGATGGGACTTTCGATGCTTTCGTCGACGGCGATAATGCTAGCTTTTTTGGCAGCAATTTGTGGAATTGCCTTAGAAAACGCTTTGCCATAGTCTGTTGCAGCAGTTGAAATGGACTGATCCATTTTCTTGATTTCTGCTTGTAAATTTTTGGTGTCTACTCCCATATTCCCCAATTCATTCATTGTCATGGTTAGGCTTCGTTTCCCAAGGATTAATGAGTTTAGACTTTCTTGTTTGTTGTCTAGAGGGGCTTGTAATTTACCAATCGCTATAAGATTGTCTAAAATTGGTTTTTGGACCAAACTTCCTAATACTAAAGAAGGATCATAAGGAATTGATGTTGGCATTGGTTATAATTTATAAGTTAATAAATAGGTTCGTTAACTTGAGCTTTTACTTTTATTTCATCAACACTACAAAGGTAAATTGCCTTACTAGGAGAAACTAGGGGGAAAATACCTGTTTTGGTAAATCAGGTAGAATTACCTAGTCGTGAGAAAGTGTACAAAAGAGGTGGAAAATGTAGTGGAAACAAAGATATTCAATGAATGCGACGAAGGACAACACATGCCCCATACGCCAGATAGTAGCGGTTACCCCTGTGGTCCCAATTGTCCGTTCGATAGCCTTGGTTTTGAAATAGATACTATCGGACTATCGGGATTGCGGTTGCCCTGAAAGGAGTAAAAGCGGATAGCTGGGACACTCTTTCCAAACGAAGCCTTCAACGTTCCGTCCTCATCCATAAAAACATAATGATTTAAAGGTGTCACCTTTAATACTGTGTAAAATAAGTAAATATGTATTTTGGGTAGTAGATTTTTGTTC
>JAHDIA010000382.1 GCA_020631035.1 Chitinophagales bacterium
TGGCGAAGATGGCGAGGATTTGGCAGCAGAAGTGGTGGACAACACTACTTCGCGTGGACGTACTATTCGTTTTTTGTATGATGGAGACAATGAAACATTTAGGAAGATATTGACTTCTTTGGGAGAAACACCATTGCCCAAATACATTAAAAGAGAAGCAGATGCAGAGGACGCTCATCGTTACCAAACAGTTTATGCCAAACATACAGGGGCTGTAGCGGCTCCAACGGCAGGATTGCATTTTAGTCGTGAGTTGTTGAAACGTTTGGAAATAAAAGGAGTAGACATTGCAGAGTTGACCCTTCATGTTGGCTTGGGCACCTTCCGATCTATTGATGTGGAGGACTTGTCTAAGCACAAAATGGATGCAGAATACTATGAAATTAATCAAGAAACAGCGGATTTAATCAATGAGCGTAAAGATGAGAAGCGTTTTATTTGTGCAGTAGGTACAACAAGTATGCGTTCTTTAGAATCGTCTATCTCAGCCACCAAACATCTCAAATCTTCGGGTGGTTGGACCAACTTATTCGTGTATCCGCCTTATGAGTTTAACATTGCTAATGCGATGGTTACCAATTTCCATTTGCCCAAAACGAGCTTAATCATTATGGTTTGTGCTTTTGCAGGTTATGACTTGATAATGAAAGCTTATGAAGAAGCCATCAAGGAAAAATACCGCTTCTTTAGTTATGGCGATGCAATGTTGATTAAGTAGTATATATGAAAAGGTATGCCATTGTTGTTGCTGGTGGAAAAGGCTTGCGGATGCAATCTCAACTCCCCAAACAATTTTTAGAAATAGCTGGCAAACCCATATTAATACATACCATTGAAGCTTTTCAGAATGCTTTGACAGATATAGAGATTGTATTGGTACTCAATGCAAACTATTTTGACCATTGGGAAACATTGAGTAAAAAGTTTGGAATAAAAAAAATAAGGCTTGTTCCTGGAGGAACAAGCCGTTTTTATTCTGTAAAAAATGGTTTAAGCTTAATTGACAACAAAGAAAGCAGCATCATTGGAGTACACGATGCAGTAAGACCTTTAATAAGCCCATCTTTGTTACAACAGTTGTACAAGTTGGCAGTTCAACACAAAGCGGTTATCCCCACCATTCCACTCAAAGACTCAATTCGTAAAATCGAAAAAGCGACACCTGATTTAATTGCACATTCCAATGCGCTCAATCGTTCGCTTTATCGCTTGATACAAACACCGCAGTGTTTTGAGTCTAATCTATTGTTGCAAGCTTACCAACAGCCCTATTCTCAACAATTTACTGACGATGCCAGTGTTGTTGAGGCTAGTGGACAGCAAGTATGGCTAACAACAGGTGAAAACAGTAATATCAAAATTACAACGCCTGAAGATTTGGTATATGCTGAGGCACTATTACAGCACCAACAACAATAAACTTAATACACAGTGTAGTGTACTTAATCTCCTAGACTTAATCTCCTAGACTTTTTCAACTAGTATTTTAGTGTTCGTCCTCAGCAAAGAAGAAATCATCATGTCGAGGGTAATCTGGCCATACTTCCTCCATATTTTCATAGTATTCCCCAGGTTCGTCCTCTAATTCTTGCAAATTTTCAATGACTTCTATAGGGGCACCAGAACGGATAGAGTAATCTATCAATTCATCTTTTGTTGCTGGCCAGGGTGCGTCTTCTAAAAAGGAGGCCAGCTCTAATGTCCAATACATACTACTTGGCTTTTGAGTTTGATTTAATTAAAAAGTATTGTATAATTAAGTAATCTGACCAATTTATCTTAATTGTGTCACTCTACTTAAATTTAGTTTTCACTTTTCCAAAGTATTTCGTCTTTTCCTGCCTCAAACACCAACATTCTAGACAAAACAAACAAAAAGTCAGATAGGCGGTTGAGGTATTTTATTAGCACTTCGGGAACAGTCTCTGGTTCTAGTTCAAACAAATGCGTTGTCCGTCTTTCGGCTCTTCTACACACACAGCGGGCAATGTGACAAAAAGAAGCTGGTGTATACCCTCCTGGAAGAATGAAATTTTTCAATTTGGGTAGTTTTTCTTGCATTTGGTCTATGGCTTTTTCTAAAGTCACTATTTCCTCTTCCGAAAAATCAGCTCTATAAGCTTGTCCTTTTTGGGGGTCACACGCCAAAATAGAACCTAGGGTAAACAAAGCATCTTGTATTTGTTTCAGTATTGACTGAGTTGAAACATCCTCTACTTGATCTTTTACCAAGCCTATAAAGGAATTCAATTCATCAACAGTCCCATAAGCTTCTATTCTTATGTGGTGTTTGGGGACTCTTCCACCACCAAACAACATAGTTGTACCTTTGTCTCCAGTCTTTGTATAAATCTTCATAGATTTATTAATAACATTTTTTTTCTAAAAAAAAGAAAAAAGATTTTTTTTTTTTTGAAAGGGAAAGAAATTCACGATATTTTGTTCCTTTAATGTTTCCTTATTTTGTTTTTATGTTACTCTAACTGACAAATTCATGTTTCATTTAGCTGTCATTTTTTTTATTTTATCTTAAATGCAAATTTATTTGCTCCGTTTAAAATTCTTGGGAAATAAACCAGATTTAGCCTTCGATTTTTTTTTGGATTTTTTGTTCATGTCAACTTGTTCAGCTGCAGGGCAACCATACTTAGGACTACAACTAGTTTGAAAACAAAGTGTTGCAAGTAAAAAGACAATGACGAGCCCTTTGAGAGTGTAAAACTTTTTTAGCATATTACTTGAGTGTTTTGGGTAATGCATTGTTTGTTTTTCTTTAACTGAACGAATTTTATAAGGTTTATTGCCTACAGAGATTATTTTTCTTATCATAAGAGTATCAAAAAAAATACCAAGCAGCTTTACTACTTGGCATTTTTTTTAAAGAGCATTTATTTTAAGGGCTTTTCAGACAGTTTCTAAGCCTCTTCACCAGTTTCTTCGGTTGCTGCTTGATTGCTCAATTCTTGGTCTATATAATACAAACTACGCGCTCCTTCACCTATCAATTTGATCTTGTCAATGATTTTACGCATCAAAACTTCCTCTTCTAATTGTTCCGAAACATACCACTGCAAAAAATTATGGGTTTGATGATCGTTTTCTTTTAATGCTAAATCCACCAATTTATAAATAGACTTGGTTACTTTTTGCTCACTTTCATAAGCAGTTTGAACAACCTCATTGATGTCTGTATAATCACTTTGGGGAGCAACAAAAGCGGGTATAATTGCTTTTCCATCAACATCTTGTATGTAATTGACCAATTTGAGCATATGCATACGCTCCTCTTCGGCATGTTGAGCAAAAAATGTAGCACTACCTTCTAAACCCATTCCGTCACACCAACAGGACATAGCCAAGTATTTATTAGAAGCATTTCCCTCCATCGCAATTTGCTCATTGAGGGCTTTTTCCATCTTTTTTGAAATCATGTTTTTCTAATTTGAATATTATAGAATACAATAAAACAATATAACAATGAACAAAGTTCGGATTTTTAGCAATGGTGAAGAAATAAAGTTTTGATTATTATTTTACAATTATTTTGTACGGAATGTTTGGGCTTTCAAACGATGGCGAGTCCTTGCTATACGCTTTTGCACGGCAAACGCTCCTATCAAGCGTATTTTCGGTTTTTTTTGTCCTTCGTTTTCACTTTCATCCATCCGCTACATCCCTTGGCTACTGTAATTGTCAAAAAAATACAAATATTCTATTTTTAAATACTTTAATATATGTATTTTTATTGCAAAATGTTTTTTTGTTGATATTTGTAACCATATATTTTATGGTATCGTTAATCAAAAAGAGAAAAAACATTGCAATGCCCAAGTATTATTCTATTACACTAAAAAAATCGGAACGAAACCAAATTCAAAAGTTATTGAAACAAACCAAATTCAATAAAGGACAAAAAACGAGAGCCAACATTATATTAAAGGCAGACAAAGGTAAATTTGGAGAAGCTATGTCCGATAAAGAGATTGCAAAAACTGAAAATATTTCTGCAAGAACGGTGGAGCGCACCCGTAGAAAGTGTGTTGAAGAAGGATGGGAAAAAGCCATTCTAGGCAACAAAAGAGGCAAAAACATCAATCCCAAAATTACCCCAGAAGTTAAATCCTATGTATTGGCTTTGAGCTATGGTTATCCTCCCAAAGGCTATGATAAATGGTCGCTTCGATTGCTCGCCCAAAAAGTGGTTGAAATGAAATATGTAGAAAGCATCAGTTATGAGACCATTAGGCAAATTTTGAATGCAGCCAATTGAGTGGGGGAGTTTGTTCCTCTTTTACAAAACTTCAGGATTTGTTTTCCATAATTTTGCTGATTTGCTGATGTTGGCTAACCTGAGTGAACGTAGCCTCAAAGTCAGGCACGCTGCCCAATAATAGTGATTATGTAATTAGGTTGATTGTGTATTTGGGTTGAAATTTTCATCAATCACATAATTAATTCAATTGCCCAAATTATAATTCACAACTCATAATTTGTATTTACCCACTGAATCTTATCTTGTATACCCGAATTGCGTTTGCCTTGCGGTTGTTGGTCGCTATAGCCAAGGTAGAAAAAGCCCAAACATTTATCTTGAGGAGCAAGATCAAGAAAAACTTTCATTTCGTCGGAATAGGTGGCACCGCCTGAACCCCAATAAGCTGCTACTCCATAAGCTTGAGCCGTTAACCACATATTTTGCACAGCACAGGAGACAGCCGCAACTTCTTCAATTTCGGGCATTATTTTTTTGCCTTCGGTTTGTCTTTTCATACAAAGTGCCAGTACATAGGTCGCCCGTTCGGGGCGATTCAAGGCTTTGTCGTATTTCTTTTGAACAAACTGCGCCTCACTTGTTTTATTTTTGTAGTAATTTGCCTCAAAATTACCCAATTTGCGTCTGGCATCACCTGAAAAAATGATGAAACGCCAAGGTTCGGTATGACCGTGAGTAGGTGCCCAATTGGCATTTTCGAGTATTTGAATCAAGATGTTTTCAGGAACCACTTGCTCAGAGAAAGATTCGGGTTTGATACTGCGGCGATTTCGGATAAGTGTGTTGATCGCTTCGTTGTAGTTGGACATTGTTTGTGCTAAAATTGAATGAAAAATATGGAAACCAGTACAAAGGAACTAAAAAACTTCTTTACGCAAAAATTGATGGAATGGAATGTCTCCGAAAACGACCGAGAACTCCCCTGGAAGCACATAGAGAATCCCTATTTTATCTGGCTTTCCGAAATCATTTTGCAGCAAACTAGGGCAGAACAAGCCTTACCTTATTACTTGAAATTTACCGAAAACTATCCTACAGTCGAAGACTTGGCAAATGCACCAGAGGACGAAGTGATGAAAATGTGGGAAGGTTTGGGCTATTATTCGAGGGCAAGAAACTTGCATTTTGCTGCAAAATACATTGTATTAGAAAAGGGAGGGCAATTTCCCAATACCCACAAAGAGATTTTAAAGCTCAAAGGGGTTGGACCTTATACAGCTGCCGCCATAGCCTCATTTGCCTTTAAATTGCCTTATGCAGTGGTAGATGGGAATGTCTATCGGGTGTTGTCTCGATTTTTTGGAATCGAAACACCCATTGACAGTACAGAGGGTAAAAAACAGTTTGCCAAATTGGCACAAGAACTCATAGATACTGAAAAGCCTGACCAGTACAATCAGGCCATTATGGATTTTGGGGCAAGACAATGTTCGCCTGCCAAACCTTTGTGTATGTTTTGTCCAATGAATGTGCATTGTGAGGCCTATTTAAAAGGCAAAACGGGTGAATGGCCCATTAAGTCAAAAAAGATCAAGAAAAGGGAGCGATTCTTCCATTATCTGCTTGTAGGCGATGGAATTGGCTTTTTTATCAAGAAAAGGACAGAAAAAGGCATTTGGAGGAACTTATATGACTTCCCTTTGATTGAAACCAACAAGGAGCTTGATGATGAAGCACTTAAAGAATTAATAGAAAAAAAGCTCAAAAAAGATGAAATTGGCAAAGTCCTTGTATCAAAAAATTATGTGCATCTATTGACACATCAAAAAATAAACGTCAAATTTGTAGAGATAAAGAACAAGGACCAGCAGTTAAGTAACAAAGCTTTACAGTATGTAATGCCCGAAGATTTGAAAAATTATGCCTTTCCCAAGGTGATATTGCGATTTTTTGAAGAAAAAGGCATTATTTGTTAACTTTATA
>JAHDIA010000383.1 GCA_020631035.1 Chitinophagales bacterium
TTCTTCAAAACTTTGAAAGCATAAGTCTACTCCGAGGTTTTCGGCATATTCTAAGAACAATTGTTTGGCTGCCTGAAAATGTTCTTCTTCCTTGGCTCGAATTAATTGATACACAATACAGTTAGATTGAAATGATTGGTTATGATAACTAAAAACGCCAGGATTGTTAATTAAGTATAGGTATCAGCTACTGGTGTCAAAAGTTTTTGTTTTAGATTTAAGCAAAAAGTGCTGCCTTTTTCTTCTTCGGACTTGGTCAATTCTATAGACCCTTCGATCTTATTGAGTATTTTTTGTATGGTGGACAAGCCTAAACCGACCCCATCTATTTGTTCTTGTGTGTGCAATCGCCTAAACATTTTAAAAATTTGGTTTTGGTATTGTGATGCTATCCCTATTCCATTGTCTTTGAAATAAAAATGATTGAATGTTCCATTGGGTTGACAAGTGATTTCGACCAATGGCTCATTTGAACTGTTGTATTTAAGCCCATTTTCTATTAATACATTAAAAATGATGTAGATGGCTTCCCGATTGATTTTAATCTGTGGCAAATTGTTGTGTTTGATCAATCCGTTTTTGTGTTCTATTAGTAAACTTTGTTTGTGTATAATGTCTTGAACCACCTCATTTAAATCCACTATTTCTTCTTGCTCAAATTTTATTTTGTCTATCTTTTGGTATTCGAGTACTCGATTAATCAATTTCTGTAAACGCCACCCCCCTTCTTTAATATAATAAAAGTATTCTTTAAGATTGCTCAAGCCATTTTGATTGACTTTTGCTTTCCCTTCGATTTCGTTTTCAGCCAAATTAGTAAAACTAACGATGCTTCTCAATGGTGCTTTGAGATCGTGAGAAAGGATGTAATTGAATTGCTTGAGTTCTTCATTGGTTTGTTGGAGTTCCTCATTGGTTTGTTGGAGTTGACCAGTTTTAATAGCGACTTGCTCTTCAAGGTTTTGAGCGTGTGCCCGTTTTTTATTGTACTCTCTGATAACGAAGCCTATAAAGGTTGCTCCCAACAAAATCAGCAATAATGAAAGCAATTTAAAGTAACGTTCTTGCTTCAATTTGAGCTCTTGGTTTTTCAATCTCAATTCTTGATTGTTATTTTGTTGCTGTAAGAGTTTGATCAATGCTTCTTTTTGCTCATTTAAATTTTTGGCTTTTCGTAGATCAATGCTCGTTGTTTCATATCTTGTTGCAAACTCTTTTCCTGTATTTTCAAGAGCTTCTTGGTAAAGCATAGCCTTATCATACTCTTCGGTTTCCTGGTAAAAGTGCATCATAAAATCATAAGATTCCATTTTGACATTGAGTTTCTTGCTTTCATCTATTTTTTCTTCAAATTTTTTGACTGCCTCTTTTGCTTTTTCTATATTTTCTTTGGCAAGTTGTGCCTTTGCCACAATGATTTGTGTTTGAATATAAGCGTCTACTGATAAGGGGTGGAAATTGTGATACATCATTGCTGAATCTGCATAACTCACTGCCAAATCGAAGTCTTCTTTTATGTAATGGTAATTACTTAATTGGGTGTAGATAGCATTTTCATTGAAGTATTGTTGTTTTCCCCGGATGAGTTTCAATGATTCATCAAAGAAGGTTCTTGCAGAATCTAACTTTCCTTGTTTTAATAATACTTTCCCAAGCAGCAAAGCACTATTGCCTTTTTCTGTTCTGTCGGGTTCGAATCTAAATAAATCATACGCTTCAGTTGCATGTTTTTGGGCTTTGGGATAATTTTCTTGCTCTAGATACAATCTGCTCATGTTACATAGGGGCGAATTTTTTAGAAAATGCTCCTCTAAGGTATCGGCTATATAAAATTCTTCTTGGTAATATTCTATTGCAAGGGGGTATTTGCCATATTCGGAAGAATGAAAGGCCGCTTGCCTAACCATTAAAAGTCGGGTTTCCAAATCTGGGGCAGTTTGAAAAGCAAGCTCTGAATTTTCATAGGCTTCTGGAATCTGTTCCAATGCATAATGTAGCCTTCCTAAATGATGGTAAAACCAAGTTAGGTAAACAGAGCTATCCTCTACTGCCATTTGTAGCCCTGCCTTTGCGTAGTACAATGTTTCCTCTAAACTGTCCTTGGGATATTCTTGTAATTTTTCTAAGTATGATTTATAAAAACTAGCCTCTCTCTTAATCTCTTTTGTTTCAGCCTTTTCACTTTTTTTTTCTTTCTTTTTTTTAGCTTTTCTTTCTTCTCTCTTTTTTTTTCTTAATTCTTTCTTGCTCAATGTAGAATCACTAACTGCCTTCAATGAATGGTTCATTCCATTGAGATGGGGGCATAGCCAACAAAACAATAGAACAATCAACCCAAGCTTGAGTTTGGTTAATATGTGATGCTTATGTAGGTTCATACTTATGAGACATTCTCAATATAAACTAATACTTGTATACGTCAATTTTATATTTATTGTTATTGATTTGTAGCTACTTATTACTTAAAATATCGGGTTTAATTGAAAGTGCATTGATCTTGGCGTCTGCTTCCTTAAAGATATAAATTATACATTAAAATATCTCTTAATTATACTAAATTCACTTGATACATGCAATTTTCTCATAATTTATGAATACAATCCTCAACTTATGTAGTTGAATAGATTGAAAATAAGTTGTTTAAGGAATGGTTAAATAATAAGTTCCTTGTTTTTGGCAATGAGATTTTTTGACCTACAAGGAAAAAAACGCAGTCCTAGCAGAGCTAAGGCGAGTATTTTTGACGTAGTAGGTCGGAAAATGTCGCCGCCAAAATCGGGAAGTTATTTTTTTATCATTCCTAAAGTAAAGTTTGGTAAGGATATTGTTATGGATACTTAAGAAATGGAATTAAAGTGAACTAAATCCTTATCAAAAATTGTTCATCTCTAGTTAAGAGCTGTATCAAAGCATACTCTTTGCGCCAATATTTCGTAATTTTGCAAAAAAAAGTCAATAAATGAAATTTACCATCTCTACACACACCCTACTTAAAGAATTGCAAATACTCAATGGGGTCATCAGCAACAATACCGTTTTACCAATACTAGAAGATTTTTTACTGCGTCTGGATGGTAATCACTTACATATATCTGCCAGTGATTTAGAAACCTCTATGTCTACCATTTTGGCTGTAGAAGGCGGAGAAGATGGAGAAGTAGCCATACCATCTAAAATATTGCTTGAGACTTTAAAAGCACTCCCTGACCAACCGCTCCATTTTGACATCAATGATGAGGTACATACTGTTTCGCTCACCTCAGCCACTGGTACTTATCATTTATCTGGCGAAAGTGGTGAAGATTTCCCCAATATTCCCTCCCCTAATGGAACAACTGAGGTAAATGTAGACAATGCAGTTTTATTGGGTGCCATTTCAAAGACACTTTTTGCTGTAAGCAATGACGAATTGCGTCCTTCGATGACAGGTGTGAATGTGGAACTTACTGAAGATGGAGCTGTGTTTGTAGCAACTGATGCCCACAAACTTGTCAAGTATCGTAGCAAAGAGGTAACCTCAGATGAATATACCAGTTTCATTCTTCCCAAAAAAGCCTTGACTTTGCTCAAAAATGTATTGTCAAGAGAAGCAGGGACAGTCAAAATTGATTACAATAATACCAATGCATTTTTCAAAGTTGGAGATGTAGAACTGATTTGCCGTTTGATAGATGCCAAATACCCTGATTATAATGCAGTCATTCCTTTGAACAATCCTTATTTATTAACAGTTGACCGTTCGGATTTGGAAAAAGCTCTCAAAAGAATAGCCATTTATTCTAGTAGAGCAACCTATCAAGTCAAACTTGGTTTGAACAATACAGAACTCAACTTATCTGCTGAAGATCCTGACTTTTCTAATGAGGCTACTGAAAAACTCACTTGTGAGTACAATGGTGAACCGATGGAAATAGCATTCAATGCTCGTTTTTTGGCTGAGGTATTGGGTATAATGGATTCTTCGCAAGTAAACATTCAATTGTCAACTCCGAATAGGGCAGGGGTGATTGTTCCTAGTGAAAAGGACGAAAACGAAGATTTGTTGATGTTGGTGATGCCGATTATGATGAATAACTAAGGAACATTTCGTTCTAAAAATAAAAAAGCTCAAGCAAATTTGATTGTTCAATATTTGCTTGAGCTTTTTGTTTGAGTTGTATGAAGTTTTAAACGATTTTCCAACAAAGCACCGTCACGTCATCGGTAAAGACTCTTTGACCTTTGAATTCCTTGATGCAATCGAGTAGGTTTTTGTTGAATTCCTTGGGGGTTTTGCTCTCTTGATTTTTGACAAACTCAATGATGTTTTCCTCTTCAAAAAATTCACCTTGTTCGTTGACCAAATCGGTAAGCCCATCGGTAAACAATACCAGCATAGAATTTTCTGGTATTTGTTCTAAAACACCCAATTTGATGAATGGCAATTGGCGAAATGCTCCAATGATCGTAGTACCTTCGTCTAATCTTTGTAGGTGTTCTTTGTCATTTTCTTTGTACAATATGGGAGGTGGATGTCCCGCATTGACGTACTCCAACTTGTGCTCCTTGAGGTAGTACTTGGCTACAAAAAAGGTCAAGAAGCGTTCTCCTTGGGTAATTTCCTCCACTCTATTGTTGAGACGTTCGACCAATTGTTCCAAGGTAAGCGAGGTATCTTTGGCAAGTACTCGTAGCATTGCTTGGAAGTTCGCCATTAATAAGGCTGCTGAAATTCCTTTGCCTGACACATCGGCCATACACACCAAAAGTTCGTTTTCGTTTATCTCGACCACATCGTAATAATCGCCTCCAATATTGAAGTGTGGCATATACATTGCATCGAGACTAAAACGTTCGTTTTCGGGTAAGCGATTGGGAACCAACATATTTTGCACCTTAGCCGCCAGTTCCATTTCTCGATTGAGTCTTTCTTGCTCCAATTGTTTTTTGAACAATCGTTTGTTTTCAATGGCAACCACAATAATATTGGTGATTGTGCGGATAAAGTTGAGGCGATTGATGAGTGAATCATTCATATATTCCTGCAACTTTCCAATAAGCACATATGCCAGTGGACGGTTTTTGTGGGTAACAGGCATTAATACATCGAAGTATTTGCCCATTTCAAGATCGGTGTTTTTGAGTTGAATGCTATCCTGAAAGTTGAGCCACTTTTCATCAAAGACAATGTATGGTTCTGCTTCAGTTGTTACATCAATTTTATGCAAGCAAGTCCAGTTACCATCGTCCTTGTATAGCACTGCTAAACGATTGACTTTCATTTGTGCTTGCAAAATGAAGCCATAAATCTTGAAAAGATTTTCTGCAGAAGAATTCATATTGATGGCCTTTGTCACCTCAAGCAAAGAGTCTAGCTCCATTTGTTTGTATTGTACCAAAGATTCTTCCAACTCAGTTTGAAGTATTTTTTTTAAATATGCTTCCTCGCTCATTTATGCTAGAAATTGGATGGTAATTAGAATAGTTATTGTTGTTGTTAAGATAACTGATTTTTTGCTTAAAAAAAATTTAAGCAATGAGAAACATTACTAACTGCTTTTAAAATGGTCTTCTTTGTTGGCAAAGAGTACATTAAAAGTAGTCAATGAACCATAGATTCTACTAATGTATTGTTGCAATGCGACCTTTTCTTCATCATCTAAGTTTTTGCTAGCGTTGATTTTTTGCTCCATTACCCTTAGTCGGTCTCTGGTCATTACAATTTTGTGAAAAAAGGTTTCGATGGGTATTTCTTTGGCTTGTAGCCCTTCTTTACCTGGCGTAAGAACCATATTGCCTCCTTTCCATCTGTCGCCCAATTCGGTAATGTCTGATATATCACTCCATTTTCTAAGTATTCCTTCAAGTACTGTTTCTACTTCTTTGAGTGACAAGCGTTGTACCTCGTCTTTGACTAATTTGTCTACAGATAGTCTACTATCGGTTTGATTGATTTCTTTTTCGCCTCGATGTTTGAAGTAAATGGTGTATGTACTCAAATTGACCTCAACTATGACGCCCTTTCCATACTCACTGTGTTGTACTTGTGAACCAATGCCCAATACTACTTCTTCTTCTGCCATATCTGTCATAACAATCTTAATTTGCTGGTTAAAATAACAATATTAAATATACATATTTTGCGTAAAGTTAATCACAAGGATAAGAAAGTTATACAAAAACCTATAATTGTTAACGT
>JAHDIA010000384.1 GCA_020631035.1 Chitinophagales bacterium
GAACTTGAGTTTGCCAATGCTCTGGTCAATAAAACCTTTGTTGTTTTTGAGTACTTTTTCGTTTTGCCAATTGACCAATCTTGACCAAGAAATGCCTAGGAATATAGAGATCAAAAAGAACATAGCGATTAAGCTAAAGTAGAACAAAAAGCTTTGGTCTTTAAAGATGAACAAGAAAAGGAGACACATAAACAATACTGGAATCATAGAAAAGGTGACACGTAAGTTGTCCTTATAAATTTTCTTTCTTTCTTTTTCTAATTGTGCAATCATGTCGTTGATTTTTTCGTGATCAAATGTTTTTTCATCAAGTGGCTGATTTTGCCATATATTTTGAAGATTGTCGAAATCCATTGTTGCTATACTTTTATGATGTTACTTAATGTTTGCTTGATGCGGTGAATCTTAACCCCCACATTGTTGGCGGGAATACCCAAGACCTCCGCAATTTCCTTGTTAGAAATGCCCTCCAATACCATCGTAATGATGAAGCGTTCTTGTTCTTTCAATTGCTGAATGGCGGCATAAAGCTGAGCGAGTTGTTGTTCTTTTTCGCTTTGTTCATTGTCGTCATTGCCCGAATGTAAATTGTCATTTATCGGTATATCCGATTGCCACTTGCTTTGTCGCTTCTGTTTGTTGTTAAAAGTGATGGTGGTATTGACAGTAATTCGGTAGATGTAAGTATGGATAGAGGATTCGTTGCGAAACTTGTCCAAGCTTTTCCATATATTGATCAGTACCTCTTGGAAACAATCCTCTGCCAATGATTTGTGGTACAAATACCCCAAGCAAATTCTGTAAACCTTTTCTTGGTACTTTGCTAGTAAATCATTGAATATTGCTTCTTTGCTTTTATCCATCATAAAAGTGTTCGTAACAGGGATATTTATTTGCTTAGATTCATTTCAAAAATGCATCAATTTCTTTGAAAAACCAATCAGTTGCGTCATACATCAAAAAATGTCGGGCTTGTTCTGGGAATTTGAGTTCAACATTTTTCAAATTTGTATATTGCAAACTATATTGTTCAATGACATCTTCCTTGGTAACATTAGGATAGACAGTTTGCATTGCAGGCTCATCACAAGCACCCAATACCAATACCTCATTGTCAATATTAGCAATGGCTTGTCTTAGGTCTGTTTTCATCATCGTCTCCATTGCATACATCACAGTTTTGCGGTCACTGTTCAAACTCCACTGTAGTGCTTTTTCTACATAGGTCGAATCAGTAATCATTGAGCGTAGGGTATAGCGTTGTTGATTGGCGTACATTTCGTCGGGAGCCTTGGCAATCATCTGGTACATCATTTCCCCATCAAATGGTACATTTTCAGGAGTAGCACTTGGATTGAACAAGGCAGCCAGATAGGGTAGGGCATCTACCACTACTATATCATCAAAGAAATTGGGATTTTCACTTGCCAACCAAAGTGCCATAAAACCACCTAAGCTGTGCCCCATAATGTCAGCAGATTCTAATTTGTTTTCCTGTATATAATCTGTGAGTGCCTCTTTGGCTTTGCTTAAACTGGGTTCATCTGTTGCAGAAACAGTATCAAAACCTGCTAGAGTAAAAATGTGGCACTCATAATCTTTTGAATACTTATCAACTGTTTCATCCCAAACTTCCCCTGAACACCCCAAGCCAGGAATAAGGAGCATTGGTTCCCCTTCACCAACTACTTTGACTTCAAATTGATTTTGAGAATTTGGGGCGAATGCCAATACAGAAAAATTGACAATAAAAATCAATAGGGCTTTAAATAGATTAAACTTTTTCATTGTTTTAATTTTTTGATGAATCATTTGCCCTATTAGTCTATGCTACTCATCAAATATTACAGAATTGGAATTTTTTTTTCAATTTTTTGAAAAAAACTGAGAATAACATAAATATTTGCCAGTTTGAATTTTTATAAAAAAAGATAGTATATGATTGATTTTCAATGGTATAATAGATAAATAATTGAAATGGAATGTTAATTGGAGATGAAAATGATATATCATTTTTTGTTTTAATGCGTATGTAAGAGTTGATACTGGCTGTTAAGGAAGTAATGTTTAAATAATAAGTTGGACATCTTATCGGACCGCCGAAGCGGCAAAAAGATTTTTCAATATACAATCGGACCGCCGAAGCTGGGCGAAAAGCGGAGTCCTAGCAAAGCTAAGGTGAGCATTTTCAACGCAGTATATTGGAAAATATTGAACTGGGCTGGCAATCTAGCTTAGTTGTTCTAATTGTTTTTTGAATATTACTAAAATAGGGGTACAAAGATATGAATGAATAATAGAGCTATGTCAGCACCAGATTCTTTTAATTTTACTGCATTTGCTTTTTTGGAGGGAGTAGTAAATGCAATACCTGATCCTTTATTTGTAAAGGATCAGCATGGCTGTTTTGTATATACCAATGATGCCTTTTGTAAAATATTTGGTTTCTCTAAAACCGAAATTTTAGGACAAAGCGATTTTGATTTACTTCCTTTACATGTTGCCAAAAGGTATCAAAAAGAAGACCTAAAGGTTTTGAATACTGGACAGTCTACCATGAGAGAAGAGATTGTTGACATTGAGAGTGATAAAATGAGGGTTTTGTCAACTTGTAAAACGCTCTATGTAGATGCACAAGGAAAAAAATACGTTGTAGGAGTTGTAAGGGATTTCACGGAACGGGTTGAATACGAAACTTTATTGGAGAAAGAGGTTATAGAAAAGAACATTGCCTTACACAAACAAAAAGAATATTTAGAAAAAGTCATCAATTTAGTCCCCAACTTTATAGGAGCCAAAAATAGAGATGGAGTATATACCCTGGCCAACAAAGCATTGGCTGATTCTTATGGGGTGAGTGTAGAAGAATTAATTGGCAGAAAAGATAGTGATTTTACAAATAACACAAGAAAGATAAAAAATTATGAATCGACTGATCAAAAAGTTTTTGAGACTGCAAGGCCCATTGTGATAGAAAAAGAAAAATACCTCATACAATCAAAAAATATTGAACGTTGGGTTACCAAAACCAAGTCGCCACTTGTCAATGCTAAAGGAGAAGTTGAAGAAGTTGTATTTGTGGCAACAGATATAACTGAACAAATGGAGGTAGAACAGAAACTCAGAAAGAGTGAAACCAAGTTTAAGACCTTATTGGAATATGCCCCCATTGGCATTCTTTTACTCGATTTAGAAGGGGGAAATAAAGCACTAGATTGCAATGCATATTGGTGCAACAAACTGGGTATGACTAGAGAGGAAGCAAAAAATAAAAATATGATCGAAGCTAGCCCAGCACTTCAAGAAAACAAGATTGATACTCCAACAGCATTGAAGCAGAAATTAAAAGAGTTTAGAAAAAAAGGAGGTGAGCCATATACTTTTGATTGGCGTTTTAAAAACAATAAAAACAAGGTGTTTGACTGTGAAGTTACTTGGGTCAATGCATTTTTAGAAGATGTCGAAACCCCTGTAACCATTATGGTCGTCAAAGATATTTCGGCACAAAAAGGTGTGCTTAATGCTTTGATTACAAGCGAAAATAAATTTAAAAAACTGTTCAATACAGCACCTTTTGGTATTTTAATTCTAGAAGCACAATCCAGAGAAATAGTAGATGTCAATGATGAAGCCATAAGAATGTTTGGCTATTCCAAAGAACGTTTCAGGCAACTAATGCCTAGAGATTTACTTTGTAAAGACGATGTAGAAGAAGAATTAAGGCAATTTGACAGACTATTAAATGGAGAGACAAATGGTGTACATTTTGAGTTGCAATGTGTCAACAAAGCAGGAAAGATTTTTTGGACCAATACCATTTGTACACGTCTTGAATTGAAAAAGAAAACTTATATCTTAACCATTGTTGCAAATATCGAAGAACGCAAAAAAATGGAAAACACCCTCATCGAAAAGCAAACGATTTTATCCAGAATATTTGATACTGCTTTTGATGGAATTGAAATGGCTTCGCAAACAGAAGATGGCAAAATCGAAATTATACGCAACAATAAATTTCGAGAGTTGCTTGGGCGTGAGGACAAAGAACTGAATAAAAATGGTAGCTTACTTGAATTTAGCCCACCTATTCAAGCCAATGGACAAAAAACCGAAGAGGTTTATAAAAAAATTACGAATATTTACCAAAAAAACAATGAAGTGCATTTTGAATGGAGAGTTGTACGATCAGGTCAAAAAATATATGATTTAGAAATTGATGTACGCAAAATCAGAGTCAACAACAAAACCATTCAAGTCACCACCGCCCATAATGTTACCGATCAGAAAAAACAAGAAGCCATTATCCAAAAACAAATGCAAAATCTCAAAGAGCAAAAAGAAGCATTGGAGCAATACATCGAATCCAATATGCAGCTAGAGAACTTTGCCTACATTGCCTCTCACGATCTCAAAGCTCCTATGCGTACCATCATCAGTTTTTCCAATCTCCTAGAAAAAAGTCTGAGTAATAGAATAGACCAAAACGAAAAAGAATACCTTGACTTTATCATCTCAGCTACCAAAAATATGGAAGCATTGATAAGCGATTTGCTCAACTACTCCAAAGTCA
The DNA here is from genome assembly GCA_020631035.1 of Chitinophagales bacterium. Taxonomy (GTDB): domain Bacteria; phylum Bacteroidota; class Bacteroidia; order Chitinophagales; family UBA2359; genus JAHDGP01. Next base: position 4,571 of record JAHDIA010000384.1, read on the forward strand.
ATAACCGAACCTATGAATTTGAAGTAATTGATGTCGAATGCTTGCTCAATGGCATCATTGGCGAAATACAATTCAACATCATAGAGAAAAATGCAAGAATTGAATTTGGAAAAATGCCACACAATATCATAGGAGATGATACACTCCTCAAGCAACTTTTTCAAAACCTCATTGCCAATGGCATCAAGTTTCACAAAAAAGACATTTCCCCTCACATAATTGTAAGTTGTGAAGAAAAAGCAAAAGAATACCTATTCAAAATAACCGACAATGGCATTGGAATAAAGAAGGAGTTTCACAAACAAATTTTTTTCTTGTTTAAACGTTTACACGCCAAAGACAAATATTTTGGAACAGGTATAGGACTCGCAATATGCAAGAAAGTAGTAGAAACACATGGAGGAAACATTTGGTTAGAATCAGAAATTGGTCAGGGCACAAGCTTCTTCTTTACCATTTCCAAAGAATTGTAAATTAACGAATATCCATATACTTATGAGTCTGTAGCGAAATACGCCACTGAGGATGTTGGGTGACATATTCTACCACCAAAGGCATCATTTTCTCAGACTTCGACCATTCCACCTGCAAAAACAAACGACAATCAGGACCAACCAAAGCAGCATATTTCTCTGCCCAAGCAAAATCACTCTTATTAAATACAATGATTTTCAGTTCATTGGCGGCTTCACAAACCTCCAACAAAGGAGCCTTAAATTTTTTAGGAGACAAACAAACCCAATCCCACTGCCCTGTCAAAGGGTAGGCACCAGAAGTCTCAATATGAGTTTTGATGTTTGCTGCCTGCAACTGTTGAGTCAAATAGTCCAAATTATACATCAAAGGTTCACCACCCGTTATGATTGCCAGATCACTTGGCACAGATTGGGCAAAGGTCACCAATTCATCCACGGAGCAATCAGGATGCAAATCAGCATCCCAAGACTCCTTCACATCACACCAAACACAACCGACATTACAACCCGCCAATCGGATAAAACAAGCCGCTTTGCCCGAATGGAATCCTTCACCCTGAACTGAGTAAAATTGTTCCATCACAGGCAATATGGTCTGCTGTGCTTTTTGGTACAAATCAACAATATGCTCTTTTTTCATAGTCATTTGACCCGCAAAGATACGCTTTGTTTTTTAATTCTTTCTATTTTGTAGCCTTATCAACTTTTATTTTAGACACATTGTTCCCAAATTCTTCTTTATCGATCAAAAATATTTTTTTCTTTTTTGAACGGAACGCTCTTCTTTCAGACCGTCGTTTCTCCCCGCTATCCGCTTCTATGGTGGCATTGAGAAACATTCCATTCCTCTACCACGCCAGTACAGTCGCACACATACCATAGGCAATACCATCACGAATGCAATGCCACCATATCCACTACTATCGGGCGTATTTTCGCATCTTTTTATCTTTTATCGGCTCTCTCATCTATCCGCTTCATCCCAGACTTCACTCCCAGCCCATTCCCCAATCCACCCCGTACAGACAAGGCATGCCTTGTCTCCACGCTCCCCCAAGCCATATTACCTTGTCTCCACGCTCCCCCAAGC
>JAHDIA010000385.1 GCA_020631035.1 Chitinophagales bacterium
AGTAAGCTAATTGAGGTTCTAAAAACCTTTTCTAAAACCGAACTCAAAGAATTTGGCAAATATTTAGACGGGACATCCTATAGGAAAACATCCAAGGTAGCAATGCTTTTTCAATACCTAAAAAAGCATCATCCCGAATTTCCAACAAACAAAATAGACAAGGAGTTTGTCTACAAAAAAATCTTTAAAGAAAAGGGAAGCAACAACAAAAAGATGTTCGATTTGATGTACAATCTTTTTCAAGTCATAGAAGATTTCCTACTCAAAAAAGAACTGGAAGAAAACACCATAGACCGCAACTTTCTAATGCTTGAAATACTCAAAAAAAGAAAGTTGGACAAACTCTTTTTTCAAAAGATTGGAGGCATACAAAAAGATTGGAACAAAAACACCCCAGCAGGCATAGAACAACTCCACAACGAATATAAATTGGCGCGTACTTGTTTTATGCATCCCCATTATTCTTTGTTCCCTGGGCAAGAAATTGACCCAAATGATTTACTCAACAAAATTGACAAATACTATTTTTCTGTCAAACTATACTACAGTTTGTGTTTAGAAAATACTCAGATGTATGTAGAACAAGCACCATCAAACAATATTTATTTACTCAATCCAATTTTGGAACTAAGTAAAAAATCAAATTTTTCTTCAAGTCCACAAATTTTACTGTTGGCCAATTTACTTAAAGCTTATAAAAACAAAACATTTCACGAATATCCTAATTACAAAAATTATTTTTTTGATTTTATTCATTTGTACAATCAAAATGAAAAACACGATTTAATCTCATTTCTACAACAATCACTATATCAAAACCATAAAAATGGAATCGCCAATGCTTTAGAAGAAATGTTTTTATTATATAAATTAGGGTTTGAACAAGGAGTATTTATTGAAGATGGTTATATTGGAGACGATATTTTTAAAAATGCAATTCTGATTGCTTGTGCCATCAAAAAATTGAATTGGTGTACTCAATTTGTTGATGAATATGCTATTTATTTAAAAGAAGACATTAGAGAAGACATTGTTCAGTTATGCAAAGCCATTATTGCTTTTAACCAAGGCAATTATGAAGAAACGCTACAACACTTAGTCTTTGTCAAACTACAAGACCCTGTTTATGCGATTCAGGTAAAATGTTTACAATTACAAGCCTATTATGAGCTAAAAAATTATGATGAATTGTTTTTTAATATGGTTCGATCTTTTAGCAGTTTTATTCAAAGAAACAAAAAATTATCTGACCCATACAAAGAAGCTTGGCTCAATTTTATCAAATACACCCATAAGCTCTACAATTCAAAATTAAATCAAAATAAAAAAGCTCAAGAATTACACACAAAAATCCAAAATATACAAAACATCAGTACCAAATCTTGGCTTCTAAAAAAGGTTCAAGAATTGATAAAAGTAGAAAAAACTACTTACTTTTAGTAAGTAGTTTTTTCTACTTATCTATATTTTCAAGGTGCAAAAGCTGTAAAAGTTCCTCCACCATTATTAATGGCACACTCTATTTCTTGTGTTGTCCCAACAGGACTGACCACTAATTTATCGGCACCTAAGTTGTAACCTACCTGCAAGTCTAATGTAAAATCAAAGCTCAATATTGTTTTTACATATCTTGAGGGATCATGACTATTTTCAGGAGATGATGTAACTGTTACTTTTAATTCATAATTTGTAGGAGTCAATATACTTCCAAAAGGTACAACCCATTGATGTTCTGAGCTATAATGCACACTAACTCCATCTGTAAAAATTTCCCACTCAACACCTACAACTGTTTCATTATCTATAATGTCACAATTGAAGTATGGTGTCCAATACACTGAATAATTGTTAACCAACAATCCTGCTGATTTACTTGTATATGCCCCCACACCAAAGGGGATGTTTGCATCAAAACAATCCTGATCTATGGACATACAATTATAATTAGAACCTCCTCCCAATGGTTCTCCACTATCTACAATATCCAATGTTTTGAAATTATCATCTCCCACACTTTTAGTTGCCTCTTCCACCACTGTGTCCTCACTAGCTACTTCCAAAAAGGGGGCTTTCTCGCAGCCAACTAATGCAAACAAACATACCATACATACATAAAAAACTCTCTTGTTCATAATTGATTTTTTATAAGATTTGTCAATTAAATAATGTTCTCCAAAAATAAAGCATGTTCCCTATCTAACTCAAACATAATTTCTTACAAATTACGTCCTAGACCAATATCAAAGATTACAAACACACAAGTGTAACAGCCTATTTAACAACAGCTTACACTCACATACAAGCTCTTTATTTTACGTAAAAAAATGTACTTAGTAGAAAGGAAAATGTGTTGGGATATATCCCTAAAATGCTTTACTTAGGCTACATTAATCCCAAAAATAAACGATAAAAGCCAAACTTACCAATAAATTAAATTATATCAGAATAGAAGCGCAGGACGAGCGGGCAGACGCCCCCCTTGTACGAAGCCCCAAACCTGCGTTGGCTAACCAAACCACAACGCAGCCATGAAAGATACACGCTGCACAATAATAGTAATATATGATTACTCAATCAACTAATCACTCAATCACTCAATCCTCCCAATCATCTAATTGATTTAGCTCGTACAGACATACGGCTGTGTGTCTAGCACACAACTCCCTAATACCGCAACCACTTCACCATCTCCTTCACGCCCACCTTCTTACCACGCATCAAAATACCTGTTCTATAAATCTTCGCCGCCAACCAAGTCGTAAAGACAAAACCACCAACAAGGCACAAAACCGACAAGAAAAAGTCAATACTAAAAGGCGACAAACCAAAGGCAATCCGAGCAGGCATAATAATGGGCGAAGAAAACGGAATGATCGAAGACCAAAACGCCAAACCACCATTCGGATTGTCAATAATCGCCATCAAAATAAAAAACGAAATAATCACAGGAACCGTAATCGGCATCACCAAAGCCTGAGAGTCACTACTGCTGCTGTCCTCACCCAAAGCAGAACCCACAGCCGCAAACAAAGAAGAGTAAAAGAAAAATCCTCCCAAATAATAAAATACAAACGCAACCGCCAAAAAACCCCAATTCACACTTTGCAACTTATCCATCATTTGCGCAAATTTCACCTGCATTTCGTCAGCATCCATAGGCGGACTCGCCCCCCCCATTCCAGCACTACCATTTGCCATTTGCTGCAAAGTCTCTGGGTCCATCATCATCGTCATCAAAAAACCTGCCGCAACATACAAGAGTCCAGCCGTAATAATCCATATCACAAACTGCGTCAAACCAACCGCACCAATCCCCACAATTTTCCCAATCATCAACTTAAATGGCTTGACACTTGACAATATTACCTCTACAATTCTATTCGTTTTTTCTTCCAACACCCCACGCATCACCAATGTGCCATAAATGATGATAGACATATACATAATAAAACCCAAAATAAAACTCACGCCCGATGCAATCAAACTACTCGCCTCAGCTCCTTCTTCCCCGCCTGTTTTTTCCCGTATTGTAATCGAAGCCTTGAGGCGTTCTAGCATATTTTTATCCAATCCCGCCTCTTCAATTTTAATATTTTCAACCACATTTTCGAGCTTGTTTTCCAAACTCATCCGAGACGCCATCCCCAACAACCTATCCGAATAATAAGTCGGACTCGGAATATTCTGCATATTGCTCACAGACGGAATGTGCAACACCCCATCGTATCCCATTTCTGCATATCCACTCTGCAATTCCTCCAAATCTAAATTACTCCCCTTAAAAAACAAACCAGCATCATCCTTCAATTTAATCCGTACATGCTCCCCACTTGCTTCCGAAAACAAACCACTATCGTCCTTAATCAATATCGACTTTTTATCCGTCGTCTGCGTCAATATGAAAAATTGCAAACCAAACAACAATATCAAACTCAAAGGAGCCAACAAAGTCGTAATGATAAACGATTTATTCCGTACCCTCGAAAGGTATTCTCGCTTGATAATGAGCCATATCTTATTCATCTGTCTGCCCTCCTACTTGATTGATAAAAATTTGATTGATACTTGGTAAGATTTCATTAAAACTCTGAACCACCGTTCCCTTATCGACAAAATATTGCAAAATGTCATTGGGCGATTCCTCGGCTTTCAATTGTAAGCTTATCGCCTGCTCCGCTTGTTCATAAATGGTAAAAGGAATGCCCGCCAAATCTGGCAAAACACCCTCATATTCTATCTTAAATATATTTTCTTTAAACTGATTTTTAATCTCATGCAATCCGCCATCCAATATCTTTTCTCCCTTGTGAATCAAGGCTATCTGCTCACAAATTTGTTCCACCTGTTCCATTCTATGGGTCGAAAAAATAATGGTCGCTCCTCGCTCTCTCAACTCATAAATTTCGTTCCGAATCAAATTCGAATTCACAGGATCCAAACCCGAAAATGGCTCATCCAAAATAATCAAATTGGGTTCGTGTATCACTGTCGAAATAAACTGAATTTTTTGCTGCATTCCCTTCGAGAGGTCTTCCACTTTTTTGTTCCACCAATCTTTAATATCAAAGCGACCCAGCCAAAAATCAAGCTTGTCCTTGGCATCTCGGTAGGACAAATTTTTGAGCTGTGCCAGGTACAACAACTGCTCCCCTACCTTCATTTTTTTGTACAAACCCCTTTCCTCTGGCATATATCCAATCTTATACATCCGTTCTTGGGGATTGTCCACTCCTTCCAACAAAATTGTTCCCGAATCAGGCACCAAAATATTGGTAATCATCCGAATCAAAGTCGTCTTCCCTGCCCCATTCGGTCCCAACAAGCCAAAAATCGACTGCCTTGGCACTCCCAAACTCACTTCATTAACTGCCAAGGTTTTTTCAAACGCCTTGGTCACGTTTTTCACTTCAAGCAAATCTTGCATATATAGATTTAATGTTATTTTTTTCTTCTTTCTTTGTACGGAACGCTCATTTTTCAAACGAAGGCAAGCCCCCGCTATCCGCTTCTATGGCGGCAGTCCTACCTATTCCATTTCCCCGTACAGACCTTGCATGCAAGGTCTCCCACGCACCACTAGGAAAAATACCGCCATATCCACTACTATCGGGCGTAGGCATCGCAAGGGTGGGCAACCACAAGGGATTGCCCTTACGCCCTCCGTCGGCAATTATTTCCATCCGCTTCACGCCCTGCTTCCCACATCCCGTACAGACAATCCCGATTTTCGGGATGTCTGTACATACCACACGGAACAATCACACAATGCGCCATCCATTTGTAATATTAAAACAAATTAAACAAACTTGGTTCAATAATCTATGAATTTATCTGGGGAATGCTCTGCTTTGTAAACAACTGATACAAACTCGCCACATGACAAAACAAGGCAATCGACACCACCAAGGTAGGCAACAACACAAATGGAAAGGAGAAAATGATAATATTCGGCTGCTCAAACGACAAACGCTGTACCAAAGGATAAGGCGTACTCATTGTGGCATGAATCACAATATTCAACAACAAAGCCACAGAAATCAAATTCCACACAATCAACAAAGAACGATTGACTTTCCCACCCCTAAACGCCAAATAGGCAATCAAAGGTGCCGTCAAACCCACCAAAATATCAAAATTGCGCCCCTCAAAGGTCATCAATTCTGGAATCACATTGTAAACAAACAAAAAATACAAAGCAAGCTCCACAAAAATACTATTGGTATGAATCCAAGTCAATTTTTTTAAGTACATACTATCCAAAAAACGCCGCCCAACAGGAAGAGCAACTGACAAAATACACATCATTAACATTGGAAACACCCCAAAAGCAATCAATTTGGGAGGCAAACTTTCAAAATCCTGATAAAAACCAGTATAGGCCAATACAGACTGTACCACTGCCCAGATCAACAATCCAGTAAAGAGCAGTTTTTTATGTTTGCCAATGTTTACAAAATAAAGGAGAGTACACACACAAATCAATAAGAAGAAAAGACTAAGCCAGTGAGGTATTTGTGCTAACATAATATTTTGTTTAATAAATAATCCAGGTTCTTTGACAATTTTTGGAGAGTGATTCTTGAACAAATAGTAGGGAGCCAAAGGC
>JAHDIA010000386.1 GCA_020631035.1 Chitinophagales bacterium
ATACCAAAGATGAAAAAATATTCTGGTCTAAGACCAAAAAACTCTTGCTTGAGCGTTCCCTACAACAAAAAAACGATCCACATTTTTTTAAAAACTATGACGATGCAATATTTCACGAAATTGTAGGGCGTTATGCCAAAGAAATCATAGGGAATTTTGAGGACAAAACCTATGAGTTTGCTTCCAAAGCATTGCCCATTAGTTTTAACAGATTGCTCAATACAGCCTCGTCTCGAAATATGAAGCGGATTTGGAACAATGAGTTTCAATTGACCGATCGCATCAAAACTTATGGCTACCTTGATGAACTCCGCCAATTGTCGCAAAAAGGCACCATCTTATTGTTACCAACCCACCACAGCAATCTAGATTCTATGCTGATTGGTTGGGCGATTCACTGTTTGGGTTTGCCAGCTATGCAATATGGTGCAGGACTCAATTTGTTCAACAATCCTATGATGAAGTATTTCTTTAGCCGTTTGGGAGCTTACAAAATTGATCGTCGAAAAAAGAATTTATTGTACCTAGAAACCCTAAAAAATTACTCCCGTTTGTCGATACAAAGAGGCTTGCATACCTTGTTTTTTCCAGGCGGCACCCGTTCTAGGACAGGTCAGTTGGAAAGTCGGCTCAAATTGGGGCTATTGGGAACCGTTCTTGATGCCTTGCGGATGAATTTTCAAAATCCCAAGGGGCCCACCAAAATTATTGCCGTTCCTATGGTGGTCAGTTACCATTTTGTATTAGAAGCCAAAAGCCTCATTGACCAACATTTGAAAAAAACAGGACAAGAAAAATACTTTGTGGGCTATGATTCTGTACCCAGTACCCGCAAAGTCAGCCAATTCATTTGGAAGTTTTTCTCCGCTCAATCGGAGGTCTTATTGTCTATTGGCAAACCAATGGATTTGTTTGGCAATGACTTAGATTCGGAAGGCAATAGCATTGACCACAATGGCGATCCTATTGACATCAAATCTTATTTTGTTTCTAGAGGTAAAATCACCGCCGATCCCCAAAGAGATTCAGAATACACCAAAATGTTGGGCGAAGAAATCAAAAAAAGATTTTATAGAGAAAACATTGTTTTGTCTAGTCATCTTATCGCTTTTGTCGCCTTTCAAATTTTGACAAAAAAACACCGAAGATTGGATTTGTATGGTCTACTGCGTTTGCCCGAAGAAGATAGAGTGATTCCCTACCAACACTTCTTTAAGGTAATCGAAGAATTGCAACGCAAACTCATTCAAATGGAAGAAAAGAATGAATTGCGTTTGAGCAAACACATGTACCGCAACCCCAAAATATTAATCATTCATGGTTTACGCAACTTAGGAGTTTATCACCCCAAAGCTGCTCTAAAAGAAAACAAAGATGGAGACATCAGCAGTGAAGATATGAACCTTTTGTATTTTTATCACAATAGACTGGTCGGTTATGAGCTGGAACAATTCATTTAAAGTAGGAGTCATTGGAGCTGGAACATTTGGGACTGCTCTAGCCAACTTATTGGCACTCAACAATCCTGTGTATTTGTATGTACGCAATAAGGAGTCCTATGAAAACATACTAGCAAACAAAGAAAACAAATCTCAAAAACTACATCCCAATATTGAAGCCACTCAGGATTTAGAAAAAGTGTGTAACGAATGTACTTTGTTGTATCCTGTAGTCAATTCCCCTAACTTTAGGAGTCTGTGTCAGAGCATTGCTCCTTATTTGCGTCCTGATCATCTTATCATACACGGAACCAAAGGTTTGTCTATAGATGTGGACATTGAACGAAATGAGAATGGCCAACTGTATCTACTCAAGGAACAAGTACACACCATGACCGAAATCATTCGTCAAGAAACCATTGTACTAAGAGTAGGTTGTTTGTCTGGTCCAAATTTGGCTATGGAATTGGCACAAAACAAACCTGCCGCCACAGTCATCGCCAGTCGATTTAATGAAGTCATTGAAGTCGGCAAAGCCAGCATCCGTAACGACCGTTTTAGAGTATATGGGAGCAATGATGTTGTTGGGGTAGAATTGGCTGGAGTTTTAAAAAACATCATTGCCATTGCCTCAGGTATTGCCCACGGTTTAGGATTAGGAGAAAATGCCAGAGCTATGTTGATGACACTTGGCTTAGAAGAAATGATACAAATTGGTCAAACAATGGGTTCTAAAACCGATGCTTTTTATGGCATTGCAGGGATTGGCGATTTGATTGCCACTTGTTCCAGTCAAAGCAGTCGCAACTTTTCTTTGGGCTTGCGCTTGGCAAAAGGGGAAATATTTGGCAATATTTTAGAGGATATTCACGAAACAACAGAAGGCGTTTTAACCACTCGTACTGCCTATGCTATTTCACAAACCTATGGACTCAAAACGCCCATCATTGAAGCCATTTACAATATATTATTTGAGCAAGCCTCTGTTAAACAATCTATGGCACAATTGGTGGCTGTTAACATTCATTCCAATGTAGTCCCAAGCAATACATAAGACTAAAAAAAAAACCACAACAAATTCAAAACTCGCTTTTAATTTATGCCTATCAAGATAGCCATTCAAGGAATAAAAGGCTGCTTTCATGAAATTGCCGCTTTTAAATATTTTGGAGAACGCCAACGCCTGATTTTAAATGAATGTCACTCATTTGAAGAAATGTTTAGACAATTTGAAAAAGACCAAGAATTGTATGGAGTAATGGCCATTGAAAATACAGTGGCAGGTAGCATCTTACCCAATTATAGCAAATTGATGCAATCTAATATGCAAATCATTGGTGAGGTGTATTTGAGAATCGAACAAAACTTACTAGGAATAGACCTTGTAGACATTGCCAGTCTCAAAGAAGTACACTCCCATCCAATGGCTATTTTGCAATGCCTACAATTTTTCAAGCAATACCCTTCTATAAAACTGATCGAAAAAGAAGATACAGCTTTGAGTGCCAAAGTTCTTTTAGAGAAGCAAGACAAACAAATTGGAGCCATTGCCAGTTCTTTGGCAGCAGATCATTATGATCTCAAAATTTTGGCAAAGGGCATAGAGACCAATCACCGCAATTTCACCCGTTTTTTGATTTTGCAAAACAAGGACTTGCTAAAATTGGATGAAGGTTTTGTCAACAAAGCCTCAGTATGTTTTAAGGTGGGGCACACCCCTGGTTCACTTGCCAAAGTACTGACCATCATAGCTGAACATGAATTAAATTTGACCAAAATTCAGTCTTTGCCTGTTATTGGGCGAGAGTGGGAATATTTGTTCTTAGCCGATTTGGAGTTTAGCAGTTATGGAGAGTACCAAAAATGCCTAGAAATAATAAATCCCTTTTTGAATGAATTCCAATTACTTGGACTCTATCAAAAAGGGATTAAGTTTAGGACAATATAATTGTCTAATTATTTTTTTCTTAGGAATATAAGCTTAAAAGTTTAGAACTGCATCAGCAATCAAAATGCCATTTTCTAGATAATAAGCTGTAGGGACTTTGATTTGATGTGCTACTCCATTGTTCATAAAGTTGATTAAGATTTGGTAGACTGTCATTTCCAAAGCAAAGTCATTGACTGGAACAATATTGACCTCAAAGTTAGTCAACTCTGTACTTTGCCAATTGACACCTTTGTTTTCCCCTGCTGTACGTACCTTATTAAACAAACGCTCTACTTGAGCTGCATTGTTATTGGTCCAAAAATTGAGGGTTTTGTTTACATAGCCCAAAGAATTGTCCAATTGTTCTTGAGTTAAGTTAACAGAACGTACCATTTTGTCAAATTCTGAGTAATGACCTGCATTGACAAACAACTGTTTGAAACGATTGAGATCATTGTCTTTTAGAGCAGCATAGACTTCATATCCAATTTTGTTAGGGTTTAGAAAACGCTGATAAGCAGTATTAGATGCTTGTCCACCTGTAGTTGCCTGCGTCTGTGCATTATTGGAATGCGTAGTTGCAGTATTAGATGATTGCTCACCAGAAGTACAAGAAAAGAAACAAATACACAAAGCCATTAGTATGGCTGTAAAATTTCTCATTTAAAAATGTTTAATTTGTTTATTGAAATCAGAGATTTTGAGACTAAGTGATTACTTATTGTCACTTACAACATCTCTTTATAATCTTCTAGTTTAGTTCTTTGCTCCAATACTTCCTTTTAAACGATCAATTTGAGTATTCCAAAAAATTTGCTGATCTTCTATATCATAATCTTCCAAAAACTCTGTTATGAACAGAATTGTGTCATTGCTTATTTCAGATTTTTCTATTCTAAACTCTAGAAATTCCCCTTCTTCATGGTCCTCCATTGAAAACTTAACCATATGGTCTTCTATTGTTTCAAGCATTTCAGCTTCTTCTGCACTACCTTCCCAAAAAAATTTGTACACTTTATCTACACTGTCTACATGTTCTGCAAACCACTGAGCAAGCCCTTCTGGGGTAGTCAAAAAATTGTACAAAATAGATGGTGATGAACGGATAGCATAATCAAAGATGATTTTCTTCCTTCCTGACATATTCACGAATTTTTCTTATTAATTTAGTTGATTTAGGGGAGAATATTCCTACTTATCTTAGTCAATTAGTGACTCAAACCCCTTCATTCTTGGCACAATTATAACAATAAAATGAAATAATCAAAATGATTTGATAAGAAATATGAACTTTTATAGCCTATTTGTTGGTATCATGTGAAAAAACAGTTTCAATTCTAGTATAAATGTCTTATTTTTGTGTTAAATTATCCTAACAGTAACCATTTTACCTAAACCAGTGTAGTTACTGAATTGCGCATTATATACTAAATATACGCTATACTATTACATATTTATATTTGTTGGAATACTAAAATCTTGAAATTTTTATGAGGCAGTTAAAGATTACCAAATCCATTACCAATAGAGAAAGTCAATCCCTTGAGAAATATTTACAAGAGATTGGCAAAGTTGACCTCTTGACTCCTGAGCAAGAAGTTGACCTCGCTAGAAAAATCAAACAAGGAGATCAAGATGCACTAGAACAATTGACCAAGGCCAACCTCAGATTTGTGGTTTCAGTTGCCAAACAATACCAAAATCAAGGTCTCTCTTTGAGTGACCTTATCAATGAAGGCAACCTCGGACTCATTAAAGCTGCTCAAAGATTTGATGAAACCAGAGGGTTCAAATTCATTTCTTATGCTGTTTGGTGGATTCGTCAATCTATTCTTCAAGCATTGGCTGAACAATCAAGAATCGTTCGCTTGCCCCTTAATAAGGTAGGATCACTTAATAAGATTAATAAAGCATTTTCGGCCCTAGAACAAAAATTTGAAAGGGAACCCTCAGCGGAAGAGCTCGCCGAGGTTCTAAGCATTGAAAGTGATGAGGTTGAAACAACTTTGAGTGTTGCTGCGAGACACACTTCTATTGACGCTCCTTTTGTTGAAGGAGAAGACAATTCTCTCTTAGATGTATTGGAAAACAACAATTCTCCCAATACAGATCGCTCTTTGGAGTATTACGAATCCTTGAGAAGAGAAATTGAACGCTCTCTGTCTACCCTTACTGACCGCCAAAAGGATGTCATCAAATTGTATTTTGGCATTGGCGTAGAACACAGTATGTCTTTGGAAGACATTGGAGATCAGTTTGGTTTGACGCGTGAAAGAGTGCGCCAAATTAAAGATAAGGCCATCAATAAGCTTAGAGCTACTACTAGAAGTAAGCACTTGAAAGCTTATTTGGGAGCCTAATAAAGGCCAATATTTATTGGAAAACAGCAACATAATTGAAAATACTTCTGTCTAAATGTCCATTTTAGGCAGAAGTATTTTTATTTTTGGCAAAAATTTGATAGGAGGCGATATTTTTAGGAAAAACGAAGGGAGAAATGATATAAAATACGCCCGATTGCAATGGATATTGCGGCATACGTAGAGACCTTGCACGCAACTCTGTACAATCCCAATGGCAATGCGTGATGGGGACATATGAATTTTCCCAAGTCGCAATAGAAATGGAAAGCGGGGAGCCCCCATCGTCCGAAGATGTGAGCGTTCCGTCCCAATCAAAAAAATAAGCATATTCATGTTCTTTGACTATTTTTGCTAAAGAGAGCAATTC